>JBGCFJ010000999.1:0-5913 GCA_045106885.1 Saprospiraceae bacterium | reverse complement strand
CCTTTTGTTAAAGAAATGAAAGCCGATGATACTTTAGTGGCTTGTGGTTTTAGTTGTCGACATCAGATTGAACATTTTACTGGGAAGAAGGCAGTGCATTGGGTGGAGTTGTTTAATAAAAAATGAGTACTTTTGCAACCTAAAAAATTATTATGATAAACTTATTAGGCACTCACTTCTTCATGTAGCTTCGCTCATAAATACTTCTTGACAGTCTCACCTGTCCCTACCACTCATAACTCATAATTAATAACTCATCACTAAATTAAGATGTTAGATAAATTAGAAGCTATTCAGGAACGGTTTTATTATTTGGAAGAACGCTTGTCTGACCCCAGTATCGTTTCTGACCAGAAAGTATTTGCCAAAACGAATAAAGATTACAGCGCACTGAGAGAAGTCGTTGAAGTTTTTAAAGAATATAAAGAAGTTTTAGGGAATATTGATACTGCCAAAGAAATGTTGGCAGAGGATGACCCTGATATGAAGGAAATGGCGAAGGATGAATTGAACGAATTAAATCCTAAAAAACAAGAATTAGAAGAAACTTTAAAAACGCTGCTGATTCCTAAGGACCCAGAAGATGAAAAAGATGTCATTGTAGAAATTCGTTCTGGAACAGGCGGAGATGAAGCGGCTATTTTTGCGGGAGATTTATATAAAATGTATTCTAGATTTTTTGACCGACAAGGTTGGAAAACGGAGGTGCTAAATATCACCGAAGGGACAGCAGGAGGCTATAGTAAATTAGTATTAGAAGTTTCTGGTAATAATGTTTATGGTCGCTTGAAATTTGAATCGGGCGCACATCGAGTGCAAAGAGTACCTAAAACCGAATCTCAGGGTAGAGTTCATACTTCGGCCGCAACAGTGGTTGTAATGCCAAAATTGGAGATGGAAGATGTGAATATTGTAAAGTCAGATTTAAAAGTAGATACTTTCCGTTCGAGTGGGGCAGGTGGACAGCACGTTAATAAAACAGAATCTGGGGTACGATTTACCCACCTTCCAACTGGCGTAGTAGCAGAAAGTACAGACGGACGGTCTCAAATTCAGAATAGAGAAATTGCTTTACAACGGTTATATCAAAAAGTCTATGACCAACAACGAGCAGCACATGATTCTAAGGTAGCGGCTGCTAGAAAGTCATTAGTTGGTTCGGGTGACCGTTCTGGTAAAGTTCGTACTTATAATTACCCACAAAATCGGGTGACGGATCACCGAATTAATTTAACCTTATATAGTTTAGATAAAATTGTAGAAGGTGATATTGAAGAAATTTTACAGTCTTTACAGGTTGCTGAAAATGCGGAGAAAATGAAAGCAGAGGCGGAGATGCAGTAGGCAGTATTGCAGCTTGAAGGGCAGTAGGCAGTAAAGGATTGATTTTTAATACTAAAATTTTGCCTAAACACAGTGATTTGAATAGGCTCACTTGCAGAAAAAATCCTAAGCCTTTGGTGCGATTTCTATTTTAAACATGTTCTAAAAGAAAAGCCCTCTATTTAATTAAAAATAGAGGGCTTTTCTTTTCGTCTATTGTAAATTGTAATACTGTTGACTGCCTACTGTTCACCGCTCAAAGAGCTGTGTTACTGCCTACTGTATTACTGCAAACTGCACTTATCTATTCATTGAAGTCAATAATTCGTCATTATTGGAAGAGCCCACCATTTGCTTTCTTAAGAAAGAGTAAGCTTCTTCTGGCTTCATATCTGCTAAGTGATTACGTAGAATAATCATTCGTTGTAAAGAATCTTTATCAATTAATAAATCATCTCTACGAGTACTAGATTTATTCAAGTCAATAGCAGGATAGAATCGTCTATTAGCTAAATGTCTATCTAATTGAAGCTCCATATTACCAGTACCTTTGAATTCTTCAAAGATAACTTGGTCCATTTTAGAACCTGTATCAATTAAGGCTGTTGCTAAAATAGTCAATGAACCACCATGCTCAATATTTCTAGCTGCACCAAAGAATTTCTTTGGTTTGTGTAAAGCGTTTGCTTCCACACCACCAGATAATACTTTTCCGCTTGCAGGTGCTACTGTATTATAAGCTCTAGCTAAACGAGTAATAGAGTCTAAAAGAATAATTACATCGTGTCCACATTCTACTAATCGTTTTGCTTTTTCTAAGACAATACCCGCAACTCTTACGTGATTTTCTGCTGGCTCATCAAAAGTAGAAGCAACGACTTCTGCATTGGTACTTCTTCTCATATCCGTGACCTCTTCAGGTCTTTCGTCTACCAATAGCACAATCATGTATGTTTCTGGATGATTTTTTGTAATGGCGTTCGCTACATCTTTTAATAAGAAAGTTTTACCTGTCTTAGGTTGTGCAACGATTAATCCACGTTGACCTTTACCGATTGGGGTAAACATGTCAATCATTCTATTACCAAAATCTCGACCAGTTGGAGAGGTACTTAACTTAAATTTTTCCGTAGGGAACAATGGTGTTAAATAGTCAAAAGGAACTCTATCTCTTATGTCTTGTGGTAACAATCCATTGATTCTAGAAACTCTAAGTAAAGCGAAATATTTTTCTCCTTCTTTTGGAGGACGAATGGCACCTCTGACGGTGTCTCCTGTTCTTAACCCAAATAATTTAATCTGAGAAGGAGATACATAAATGTCATCTGGAGAAGTCAAATAGTTATAATCTGAAGAACGAAGGAAACCATATCCATCAGGCATCATTTCTAAAATACCTTCTCCTTCAATAATCCCATCTAATTCAATATTGAATTTTGGGTTAGTTGGATCTTCTTCAACTTGGTCTTCATATTTTCTACGATTATCTCTGCCTCTACCTCTGTCATTCCTGTCGCCACGGTCTCTATCTCTATCATCTTCGCGATCGTCTTCTTGGTCATCGTCATCTTCTTCCTCGTCGTCGTCGTCATCTTCGTCGTCTCGGTCAGATTTTTTTCTTAATGTTATTTTCTTTTTGGGTTGATCATCTTCTGCTTCTTCTTTTGAGCGAGTAGACTTTTTATCTTCTTCTTCTTCTTCTTCTTCTTCGACTTCATTTTCTGCGGAAGATTCAACTTCTTCGGCTGGTTGAAGTACTTCTTCTTTTACTTTTTTCGTTACTTTTCTAGTTTTTGTTTTTGCTTTTGGGGCACTCTCTTCAGCACCATTGGCACCTAATGCTTGGGCATCTAAAATCTTGTATATAAGCTCTTGTTTGTTTAATCGCTTATACGACTTTAGCTCTAATTGCTCGGCTAGTTCCTTTAATTCAGGTACTAGCATATCATTCAACTGAAGTATATCGTATATCATTATGGTAAGTATAATGTTACTGTTTAAAAATTATGTGTTTCAGATAAAAACAATGTGATATATGAAAGCTTTTATAAAATGGAATTTATTGTGATAGTGGGGGATTTTTCTGGCTCAATGAAATTTCCAGCCACTTTAGGCTAATTTTAGGCTAGATTTTTTTCAAAAGAAAAGAAGTGTGTAAGTCCTCTAGTTTTAAATCTAAATCTAATGAAAATGGAATAAGAGACTAGATATTAGCTTTTAGTAGTCACTAAACTCTTCTATTAGAGCAATCAATCTTAAATCTTTTTAAAAATTGTTGGATTGGGAGAAAAAGAAGGAATTTAGTTTCTGGTACGCTCTGAAAAGAGTATCGAATTGGTAATTAATTCAGAGGTATGAATGATTATCAGCGCAAAAATACATTTATATTTCTAAATTCAATAGTATCTTTGCAAAAAATTCTATAAAAATGTAGTTGCAAAAAGAATACCATTTTTTTGGTAGTTACCGAAATTGGCACTTTTTTACACGATTTTGATTTTAAAAGCAATTTTTTACCTAAAAATCAACTTGATTTGTCGCTTTGTCGGACAAATTGTCAGTTGTGAATAAGAAACGACAAGAAACTTATTTATCATTTTTTTAGTTAATTATGCTAAAATTAGTCAAAATAAGGAATGTTTTTATTGTCATTAAATGATAAACGTTACTTTTTATCAAAGAATTGTAATGTTTTTCGGTTTTAGGATTTTCTTAAAAAGATAATCCTTTGTTCTTTTGTATTGATTTTAGTAGGGCGCATCTCAAATTGTCGTTCGTAGCTTAGACCTCTGGTCTGAGTAGGTATGCTAAGGCTACTCAGACCAGAGGTCTAAGCTACTTTTAATGTTCCATTAATTTTAATGCGACATTTTGAGATACACCCATTTTAGTATTGACAAATTACCAATAGCAAAATTTATGTTACAAGTAAACTTTATTAGAGAAAATAAGGAGCGTGTTTTAGCAGGTTTGGCAACCAGAAATTATAAAGGAGAGCGTTTAGCAATTGTTGATGAAGTGCTAGCATTAGACGATTGTCGAAAAAGTACGCAAACAGAACTGGATGCAATGCTTGCGAATAATAATAAATTATCCAAAGAAATTGGTGGTTTATATCGACAAGGAAAGCGAGATGAAGCGGAAGGTTTAAAAGCACAAGTAGAAAGTCAAAAAAGTAAGGTTAAAGAATTGGAAGCGACCATGCGCCAAATTAAAACCGATTTGACCAATGGGCTTTTAGAAATCCCAAATGTACCGCATCCAAATGTGCCGCCTGGAAATTCTGATGAAGATAATGAAGTATTTCAAGATTGGAATAAAGAATTATTGGATTTAGGAGAAACGGCTTTACCTCATTGGGAATTGGGCAAAAAATATAATTTGTTCGATTTTGAATTAGGTGTAAAAATTACTGGCGCTGGTTTTCCATTGTTTAGAGGAAAAGGCGCTCGATTACAAAGAGGCTTAATTAACTTCTTTTTAGATGAAGCTGCTAAAGCTGGATATGAAGAAATTATTCCACCTTTATTGGTCAATGAAGATTCTGCCAGAGCAACTGGACAACTTCCAGATAAGGAAGGGCAGATGTATCATGCCACAAAAGATAACCTTTATTTAATACCAACTGCCGAAGTACCTGTGACTAATGTGTATCGTGACGTCATAATAAACGAAAAGGATTTTCCAATCAAAATGACGGGACATACACCTTGTTTCAGAAGAGAGGCAGGGTCTTATGGAAAAGAAGTAAAGGGATTGAATAGAGTCCATCAATTTGATAAGGTAGAAGTGGTACAGATTGTCCATCCTGAAAAATCTTATGAGGTATTACAGGAAATGGTCAAACATGTCGAAGGCTTATTAATAAAGCTAGGACTTCCATATAGAATCCTTACTTTATGTGGTGGTGATTTAGGATTTACTGCTGCCTTGACTTACGATTTTGAAGTTTATTCTGCTGCACAAAAGAGATGGTTAGAAGTAAGTTCTGTGTCTAATTTTGAGACCTTCCAAAGTAATCGACTAAAAGTTCGGTTTAAAGGAGCGAACAAAAAAACGCAGTTAGCACATACTTTAAATGGAAGTGCTTTGGCTTTGGCTAGAATTGTAGCGGCATTATTGGAAAATAATCAAACGGAGGAAGGAATTAAATTGCCTGAGGTTTTACATCGTTACGTAGGAATGGAAGTGATTGACTAATTTTTATCCTTAATTCCGTCAGCTTAGTCGATTTTTTAGAACTTCTATATTGGGCTTACTGTTGAAATATTAGAAGTTGGTTAATATAATTTTCAGATTTTAATGGGCTAAATTTTAATAGCTAAGTCTATTTGTAAGTACCTACTATTAAATAATCGTCACTTTTGATTCAGGCTATTTTTTCGCTAGACGAGGCATGAAGAAGTGTCAACTTCTGAACCGCAAAGCGGACGGGATGGCTTGCATAGTCCCGCTACGGAAATATTTTTTAACATGAGCTAAGAAAGGAAGATTCGGGATGAGCAAACACCGTTTGTGAACCGTTTACGGACAGGAGTGCTTATTTCTTAGTGAACCGCTTGCGGATGGGATGCTTATAGTGGAAAAAGA
>JBGCFJ010000998.1:0-2702 GCA_045106885.1 Saprospiraceae bacterium | reverse complement strand
ATCAAAAAGGGCAGCAATTAATGGATTGGGAAACTGCTTTAAAATTACCTTGGGGGATTTTATTATTATTTGGTGGCGCTTTTGCCGTAGCTGCAGGTTTTGAAAAATCAGGCTTAACGACTTGGCTTGGAGAACAATTGACGCTGCTTAATTTTGTACCCTATTGGGTTATTTTATTGGTCATTGTAACGGGGGTGAATTTTTTAACAGAAATTACCCAAAATATGGCGACTTGTACCTTAATGATGCCTGTTTTAGCAGGCTTAGCCATAGCCATCAATGTGCATCCTTATGGATTGATGGTCGCAACTTGTATTGCTGCTTCTTGTGCGTTTATGTTGCCTTTTGCTACTGCCCCAAATGCCATAATTTTTGGTTCTGGCCTCTTGGAAATTAAGGATATGATTCGAGTTGGATTTTTATTAAATATTTTCTCTATCATCATCATCGTGCTATTTACCTATTTTCTAATGCCGCTAATTTGGGGAATAGATTTAACGGTTTTTCCTGAATGGGCGAAATAGGAACGATGAATGATGAATGAGGAACGATGAATTCGACAAATTGCCGTTGTACGATGCAACTTTTTACCAATAATTGCACTAAATAATTGTTAACGATGAATGAGGAATCATGAAGCCGTCAATGGTGAAATAATGGGGAAAGATAAAACGGCTCAAAATGATATAGGGAATTTGTAGCTTAGACGAACTAAGAAAAAGTTTGAAAATTTGCTCCTTTTTTCTGGCTCTATTACCCAATTTATCATTCATATTTCATCGTTCATCATTTAATAAAACCCGACAAGATGAAAAATACCCTATACTTATTATGTTTATCAATGGTTTTATTGACGAATTGCAATAAAAGCAAAAACAAATTTGTAGAAAAGGATTTGGAGGGGTACGTAGACCGCTTTTTTGCGGAAGCTGAGGCAAGAGATTTAGATATAACGGACGATGATTTGGAAGTCGTATTTAGAGATTTATCAGAAGAGGGCGTTTGTGGTTTAGGGTATTTTAAATTTGAAGGGACAGATTTGCGAAAGGTAGAAATTAATCCTGATTTTTTCTGTTGGGGATTTCATGATGATTGGGGGAGAGAAAGTTTAGTTTTTCACGAATTGGGACATGCTATTTTAAGGAAAATTCACGTTAATACCAGCTTGCCGAACGGTTTGCCGTCCACTATGATGTGCGATGGAAATAGGTGTAATGTTTTTGGATACTATGATAAATATACGCAAGGAAAACGAGCATATTACCTTGACAAATTATTTAAACCTGGTACGCCTACACCTGATTGGGCAAAGATTAAACGAAATCCAAGCCTTTTTTTTGAAGAAAAGATAGAAACCAATACACCACTTGGTCAATTAGAGTTTTCAGACCTTAAAATTTCGACTAATTTCTCTTCTGCCATTACTGTTAATCCAGTTACCCAATCTAAAAATATTGAACTAAGGGTTAAGGACCAAATTCCGAATGGAGCTACAGGAAGCTGGGTGATTAGATTAGATAATCCCGTTATTGAAGAAGGTCTTGGTTTAAAATTGCAAGCTAAAATAGCGACAGAGAATATGGAAGGAGAAGGCGTTGCTATGTTGGTGAGGACTTTATCTGGAGATGTCACTTCATTGGATATTTCTGGAGCGGCGACCAGTAGGAATACCCATAGTATTACAGGAAATCAAGCAGAAAAATTATATGAAGTAAACCTAGATTATTATCCTTCTGACGTTCGACAAATCGCCTTAATTTTTCAAATTTTACCTAATACTTCAGGGACTGCTTATTTAGATGATATTCGGTTGGAGGTGATGGAAGTGGTGAAGTAATGGGCTACCAGTCTAAGCTTGGACATTTTCGACAACAACGAATCTATATTCGCTGCTCCGAGCGTCGGAAAATCCCTTTTGAAAATTATATATTAAAAAATAAAAAATGTCAAAAAGAGCGTTTTTCATTTTTATAAAAAAAAACCTTATTTTCTTCTTCACTCATTCTTATACCGCTCTATTTTTCCCTATTTTCGCAATTCTTTCTTAATACAAATAATAACCATGCGAATTAAATTACTCTCCCTCTTAATAGGGCTTACCTTTTCTTTTAATGTATTCGGTCAAGATAAAAAAAAGGCAGAATGGGAAGTGAATGACCCACCAGGCGAAGGATGGAATTGGAAAAATGTCAACTTTACCACAGAAGAAGGCACTTGGATGGGCTTAGATGTTAGCCCTGACGGCAAAACGATTGTTTTTGATATGCTGGGCGATATTTATACGATGCCTATTGCAGGTGGAAAAGCAACAGCAATTCGACAAAATATAGCTTGGGAAGTTCAGCCTAGATTTAGCCCAGATGGCAAAAAAATCTTATTTACCTCTGACCATGGCGGCGGCGATAATATTTGGACGATGGATGCCAATGGGAAGGAAGCAAAAGCAATTACCAAAGAAAGTTTCCGCTTATTAAATAACGGTGCTTGGACGCCAGATGGGAATTATATCATTGCCAGAAAACATTTTACATCTGGTCGGTCATTAGGTGCGGGAGAATTATGGATGTACCATATTACGGGTGGAAGTGGCATCCAATTAACGAAAAAAAGAAACGACCAGCAAGATGTCAATGAACCCGTCGTTTATGATGATGGACGGTATATTTATTATAGTGAAGACATATACCCAGATGGCTTTTTCT
>JBGCFJ010000997.1:0-7395 GCA_045106885.1 Saprospiraceae bacterium | reverse complement strand
CTAATTGGCTATTAGTGACGACGCAGGAATAAATTGAGCCACATTACTTGTTCTTATGTACTTCTAAGACATCTTTAAAAAGCCTTATGTAGCAAAGGCTATATGCGGTTTTTAAAGAATCCTTAGAAGAAAAAATAACTGCGTACTCTGGCACACTTTATTTCTACCTCGCCACTTATATTACAAAAAAGAATAATTGGCAGCGAATTTGCAACTTAAATACATGTCCAAAGGTATTTAAATTGAGTTAAGTAATACTACATATCCAAATAAATTTATATATTGCTTAACAGGATAACCTTTTTCTAGTGAAAAGGTGGTCTTTCCAAACAAAAATTATCTCTCAAACCGATGCATCGACACAAATTCCATGAAATATGGGTATTACCATTATTGGTATTATTCCTATATCACACAAACACTTTCGCACAATGTCCATTGACTAAAAGTGCTACCTTCAAAATGCTTCCACAGGGTATTCCTAATCGAATCGAGTTAGCTCCTACTGATTTCCTTTTAAATGCTACAGATACGGCTTTTTATAAAAAATTGTCTTTGAGTCAAGACCGTTTTCTATGTGTGGACGTAGGCATCCAAGAAGTTATATTAAGTGGTGTGAATGTAACAAGTAATGATACTTTTGCTTGTCCCGAATATGTCTGGGTAATTGATTCCGTTCTATTATGTAGTGAGGAGATGATTACTCCAAAGGCAGTGGCAGGTAGAGTTACGACTGAGCAGGGGGAATTAGTGCCAAATGTAGCTATAGGTTTGTCTAGTGGTGCGGTCAATTATTTTAGAGGTACGAATGAAAGAGGCACTTTCTTTTTTGATGATTTTGAAGCAGAACAATTTGAATTAGCCCCTGGTGACCCTTTTGATAATAATGTGAGAAATGGCATTACAACTTTTGATGTCCTATTATTACAAAAACACATTTTAAATCTTCGCCCTTTAGATTCTCCTTACAAATTAATTGCCGCAGATTTAAATAATTCTGGAGATATTACTGCTTTTGACATGCTATTACTCCGACAAATGATTTTATCTGTCATCAATGAATTTCCGAACACACCATCTTGGCGATTTGTAGATGCGGCACATGAATTTGAGGATGCAATGAACCCTTTTAATGCACCTATTCCAAGTTCCATTCCTATTGATGCTATTAATGCTGGTCCTCAATTAGACAATCGGTTTATTGCCATCAAAATGGGTGATTTAAATAATACTGTGAAATTAGGGGCAACAGGAAGAAATAACACAAAGATTGAAGCAGGAAAACCCATTTTAAAAATAACAGAAAAAGTCTTTAAAAAAGGAGAAATAGTAAATGTTCAGTTAGCGTTGACGAAAGAATTAGCGGTTGAAGGCGTACAATTTGCATTAGGTTATGATGCGCAAAAGCTACGATTTTTGGGATTAGATGGGACAGCCGAATTAAGGGAGGAACATTATACGGAAGAAAAGGGTTTGATTACGATGAGTTGGACGAATCCAGAAGCTATAGTATTGGAGGAGGCAGCGGCCCTTATTAATTTGCAATTTAGAGCAACAGCAGCAGGTTTATTATCAGAGCTAATTCATTTAATACCCCATCAATTAGCGCCAATTATATACACAGAAATAGATGGGAGTATTCCTTTTTCTATTGATTGGGAAACGCCAAATGTGCCCATCAAAACATTTGAGGTCTTTGATAATTATCCAAATCCTTTTATAACGCACACAAATATCTCCTTTTTATTACCAGCAAGTAGCGAAGTGACTTTAACGGTTTTTGATAATAATGGCCGAACAATTTTAACTAAACAACAAGATTTTACAGCGGGTAAGCAGACTATACGACTGAATGAAAAGTTACCAACTGCGGGTCTTTATTTTTATCGCTTGGAGAGTCAATTTGGGGTGTCTTCTGGACGTATGAATTATGTTGAATTATAGCGTTTTAATTTGCATCTGTAAAAGCATCTCCATCGACATCACCAATTTTGATAGCAATTAAGTTGACTTGGTATAGCTTTTCACTACAGGCATTATGGTTTATTTTAGCATCAAAATCCTCTTCTAAAGGGGATTCAGTTTGAAAAATGTAATCACTGGGTGTAAATCTCCAACTAGTATTATTGTCGAAATTTTCCTGTCGACCTAAAATTATTTTTCTAATTTGGATAAGGTCTAACATAGTGATGGTCTTAGAGTTGTTGACATCTGCCGCTATCCATTGGAATGGGTTTTCAAACCGTTCAAGTCCTAAAATATGCTTTTTTATTTTTATAATATCAGTCATAGTTACTCCTTTTAGCATATTCTCATTGGCATAAGGTTCAATTGATTTATGCTCAGAATGTCCAATTAATTCTGTGTAATCAAAAGAATAATATCCATTGGTGTCGATTTGATGAACAGGAAATCCATTGATTGTCATACCACTAATTTGTACGCCACTATTTGCTTCCTTCCAATTATATATAGTCCCAGAGATACTAAAAAAACTAGGAGAAGACTGGCATTGGTTGATATTTTCTATAAAATTATTATAGGATATTTCATTGACTTCAGGCATTATATTTCCCAATAAATGATTGTTTTTATATCTTAGAAAAGTAACTCCACAACCACCATTTTGATAAAATGTATCAAGTTTCATTACCGCTTCATCTACAAATTCATAATCAAAATATTCATAAAGTTGCATCAGTATGGTATCGCCTTCTCCAAAATTAAAGCTGCCATTACAGTTGCCTCCATCTGCACCAAAAACAGTTATCGTATCTAAAGGAATATTATCGAATAAATCGTTGACTACTTCTGCAGTCATTTTTTGTAGGTAAAAAGGTGGTTCTGCTGTTAACTTTTGAACCTTTAATAAAGCGACGCTAGTATTAGTATTATCGCCTACATTACCACAGAAAGTAGTTGTGAAAAAACAACAACTACAAGCAAAAATATTTACAGAAATTAATGAGCAAAAAAAGGTAAGTATACTTTTCATTTAATTTTAGAGTTAAAATGGACAAAAGAAGCCAAGGTTGTATGTGAAATATGAAGTTTCTATTTTTTGAAAGTAGTCTTTTATGCAGATTTATTTCCAGTGGAAATAAGGACTAATAAAGCAATTTAATCATAAAACAGTATAAATACTATTTTTCTCTAGCTAGAATCTCAAATTTCCGTTCCAGTCTCTGCCCGTCTTGGTCAACCAAAACCAATAAATGTTCGCCTGCTTCAGGTTGCAAAGCCATTTCGTGAAAAGTATGGGTAGTCCCTAAATAAGTAGCGTCTAAATGCCAATAAATAGTGGCATCAGGATGACTATGCGCTGCCTTAAAAATAGTTTCACTCAGTTCTCCGTCAATATCAATAGGCACATAGATTTTGGTCGATTTTTTGGGATAAATTAATTGCATCGCTGGTGTATTGGAAGCATTGGATAAGACACAATCTTCCCTAAAAGGGGGCAGTTTTTGGTAATTCGGATTTTTAAATTGATAATAATGGGCTTCAACAGGCGGTAAAACGAACCAAGGCTGATGCACCATATCAGATGGATTTTCGCAAGTACTATTGACTTGAAATTGCTGCGTTTGATTCAAATGTATCATTTGGTGATGCGGACAAGCGACTACTTTGGTACCAGCAGGTGCAGCATTAATCGTGTCTGCTTCACAAATAGCTAAAGCTCGATAACCACTTTGTTGACAAACGGCATAAGATAGCAATGCATCATAAGGGGTAGCAAACCAATCGGAAGCAGGCAATACATCAAAAATATCGAACAAAATAGGGGCTGCTGCTTTTACACCAATTAAACCTGGTCGGCCTTCTCCATCTGCATTTCCTGCCCATACACCCACCGCATATTTGGGGGTTACACCGATTGCCCAAGCGTCTCGAAAACCAATACTTGTTCCTGTTTTCCAAGCAATTTGTTGACTAGATTGAAAATTTTGCCAATTGCCCTCTGAATCTGGACGCTCCACTTTTTGCATCGCATCAAAGGTTTGATAAATGGCGGCGGCGGATAAAATCGGCGCTTCTTTGACAATGTTCTTCCCAAATTTATCTAGCGCATTAGATTCCTTTTCCTGTTTAATATAATTTCCTTTCCGAAAATCTCGATTATCATAGCGACCGTCCAATTCAGAAAAATGATTTAAAGTACGAGCCATTCCAGCATAAGCATTGGTGATTTCAGAGAGCCGTCCTTCTGCTCCGCCTAAAATTAAAGGTAAGCCATAATGAGTGGCGGATTTATTAATAGACGTTAATTGGAGCTGTTGTAATAAAAAATGAAAATGCGCCAAACCGAAATCTTGTAATAAATGCACAAAAGGCACATTTAAAGAACGAATCAATGCCTGTTTAGCGGAAACAACGCCGTCATAAGATAAATGATAATTTTGGGGTTGGTAGCCTTGCATTTGTGTCGGAATATCCGAAATTAAACTATTCGGAAAAATAAGCCCATCTTGAAGCGCCCCAGCATATAGAAAAGGTTTTAAAATACTCCCTGTACTTCTTGGCGCTTTTATTACATCTACCTGTTCGCCGTGTTCCCAACCTGCCCCAACTACATTGCCGACATAAGCGATAATATTTCCCGTTTCTACTTCTTGGATGACTGCTGCTGCATTATGAATGCCATTCCCACTTAATAAAGCTTGATGTTTGGCTAAAATACGATTGACCTGTTTTTGAATAGTTGGTTGAATGGTTGTGGTTAATCTTGTAATCGCATTTTTGGTATATGCAAAATGAGTTTGATAAGCTCGGTCTAATAAATGTGGGGCTAATCTAGGCAATGGAATAGGTTTTTGAGGTAAATTTTCCGCTTTTGCTAAATCTAAAGTTAAATCATCCAATACCCCTTTCTTATAAAGTTTATCCAATAAACGATTTCGTTTAGCCAATAAAGCGGCTCGATTTCTTCCGGGGTGAATCAAGGAAGGGCTATTGGGTAAAACGGCTAAAGTAGCGGCTTCTGCCCAAGATAATAGGGCTGGTTTTTTACCATAATAGCGCCAAGCCGCCGCATCTAAACCCACGACATTTCCCCCGAAAGGGGCATTGGCAGCATAAAAAGCTAGAATTTCCTGCTTGGAATAACCAACTTCTAAGCGAGTAGCGAGGATAAATTCAATTAATTTTTCTCCAATTGTTCTCGATTGCCCTTTCCTTGCCAAACGAATGACCTGCATACTAATCGTACTACCACCACTAATAATTTTACCATTTCTCAGATTTTGGACGAACGCTCGCCCAATACCAATTGGGTCAATACCGGGATGATAAAAGAAACGGCGGTCTTCAAATTCAGTAATGGCTTGAATAAATTTATCAGGAATCGTGGCTTGATGCGGAAAACGCCATTGCCCATCTTTAGCAATTCTAGCGCCCAAAAGATTATGTTGATAATCTTCTAAAACCATGCAAGTTGGGGAAGTAAATAAAGGAGAAGGAAGAGCTAAATAATAGGCAATTCCTAAAATAGCGAATATGACCCCTGTTTTTTTAAGGTGATTTATAAATAAAAAACGGTATATATCTTTGAGGTTATTTTTCATTAATCATTATAAGTAAAATTTAATTTTCAATTTTCAATTTCAAATTTTCAATTTTAAACCACCTTCGGCGGGAATCTGAGGTTGAATTTGAGGTTGAATTTGAAGTTGAGATTAACAATTATCGACATTTTAAATTATTGACAATTTGTTGGTTTTAAATTTTGTGTAAGCGCCTAAATATTACTCCATTATTCTGTATTTTTGCCCAAATTTTTATTAGGAACGAGGTAGAAATAGATTTACCAATTTAGGGTAGCTTATTTTGTTCTTAGTTTTAGTCTTAAAAATAAGAGTTATGTTGATATAATGACTGTTTTTAAGGCTGAAAATAAGGGCAAAAGGAGCAGCATAAATGGTAAATTTATTTTTTCCTCGTTCCTTAGAGCTATAAAACTACACAATCATGGGCAAAGATTCCCTATTTATCGTTATCGAAGGACTAGATGGGTCAGGAAAAAGTTCTGCGTCGGAAGCATTAAAGCAACGATTAGACCAAAAATTAGCAGGCAAAGTGAAACGCACTTACGAGCCTAATAATCCAATGTGTGGAGGGGAATTCATTAGAGCTATTTTAGAAAAAAGAATTCCTCAATTTAACCCTTATGTACTATCTTTAGCTTACGCAGCCAATCGCCTAGACCATAATTCAAGACTCATCCAACCTTGGTTGGCTAAAGGAGACAATCATATAGTTATATGCGACCGCTATTATTTGTCGTCCTTAGTGTATAATAGCTCTGACACCTTTTCTTTTGACCAAGTGATGTTATTAAACAAAGAGGCAAGAAAACCAGATTTGATTTTCTTTTTAAATGTAAGCGCCGAAGTTTGTCAGGAACGGATGAATAAGAGAAACGAACCTGCCGAATTATTTGAAACAAAATTGGACATGTATCGAAATAAGTACTTTGCTGCCATTAAATATCTGCAACAAGAAAGAGGGGAGACGGTGGTTGAAATTAATGGCAATCAAACCTTGGAAGAAGTCGTTGATGACATTGTTAAAGGGATTAAAGAATTCTCAATTTTCAATTTATAATTTTCAACAACATCAAACTCAAAAAAACATATCGTATTTTCTTCATTGGATTAATTACTTTATTGCTAATCAGAGAATTAGTAGTCGGAATATTAATGGGCGACCCTTCCGCTTTACTGGAATCTTCCATTTATATCTTACTACTTTATTTTTTAATAAATAATCACGCCCAAACCAAAGTAGCTTTATTATCATGGGCGGGCATTTATTTAATTCTAATGACAGGCGTAAAAGCGGGTGCTAAAACGTTGGTCATCATGGCGGGCAATGGTTGGGAAATTAATTCAACACGTTATCGAATAGACCTTTTTTTAGTAGTTGTTGGCTTTTTTATCTGGATTTTTAGAAAACATTTTTTTCAAAAAAAAACTACTTAATCTCTTTGCAAAAAAAAGAGAAACTTTTTAATTTTGTATGTGTTACAAAAGAACAAAACCTCATCAACCTTCTTTTATAGAAACCCTCCACTCATCCCTATACCAATTTTAGTATAAGTAAGAAAGTCATTTGTCATTAAGTTATTAGTCATTATTGCGTATGACTTTGGCTAAATATAAGGTATTGGTCTAAGGTTACAGGTATCAGGTTAGACATAAAATCCAATTTGTTACCCAATTGCAGTTGATTATTACCTTAGTAGTTAGTCCAGTTAATATTGTCGGGTAATTTGGCGATTTTTGAGCCTGTACGTCGTTAAAAATACTCGCCATAGCAAAGGCTATGTCTGCGTTTTTTGCCTAGTACAGGCTCAAAATTCATCCAAATTACACCCGACACTATCATCTGGAC
>JBGCFJ010000996.1:0-5035 GCA_045106885.1 Saprospiraceae bacterium | reverse complement strand
TAGGATGCCCTTGACATTTTCCATGACAAAATACTTAGGTTTGTATGTTTTAATGATTTGCAGATAGTGTGCAAACAAATCATCTTTTTTGTCGAATTTTCTTCTTTTTCCTGCTAAACTAAAACTTTGACAAGGTGGACCACCACAAATTACATCAATTTCTTGCCCTGCTAATTGTTGTTTTAAATTGGACGGAAAGGAAGGTTCTGTAATATCTTGACAGAGAAATTTAGCGGTTAATCCTAATTGATGATTATATCTAACAACGTGGGTTAATTCACAGTTTTCATTAATATCACTTCCCAAAAGAAAATCAAAACGTTTGTTGGTGGTTTCTGCTTGAAGAAATCCTTCACTAAATCCTCCTGCACCTGCAAAAAAGTCTATGAAATTATAATTTTTACCATAAAATGGTTCTTTCTCTTTGAGTATATTTACTTGTGAATGAGCTTCATAGCTTTCTATAAAGGCATTCAAATGTTTTTTTACCTCTTTAGAGGTATAGACTTTTTTTCCTGATTTATTCAATAATTCATCCGCTCTTTCTTTTAAGTAGTTTAAGTAAAAATTTAAGGCTATAGCTCGTTCTGAATTAGCTTTTACTAATTGTAATTCCTTATCAAATGCAGCTGCTTTTATTTTTTCTTTGGTAGAAACTTTTATCTGTTCACCATTACAATTAATACGTAAATGTATTGGAGAAAACCCTTTTTTATCTGCTTTATCTAAGTAGTAGTTTATCGAAGCCATAGTATTTATTAATATTTACGGACAAAATTACGGACACGGACAAATCTACGGACAACTTTCTTATTAAACAATGAATTTCTAATTTTTTTGTTTTAAAAAATTATATTTTAAAAATTAAAAAACAAAAAATTAATTACTTTCCTAGAATTGCTCCAAATTCCCTATCTTCCCCCCAAATACGAAAACCATCCTAAACCAATTAGGAAAAATAATAATTAAAATGAATACTCGATTTCCAATCCTTGTATTTTGTTTAGGTTTATTCGCCTGCCAATCAGTTGAAAAAGAGCAGTCTTCTGTAGTCGAAACAACAAAGAAAACCTTCCTTATAAAGAAAGAAAGAGACGAACTACAAATTCTCCAAGTAGGTAGTAAAAAAGCAGTATTAACCCAAAATGCGCAAGAAAATCATCGACCTTACCTACATCCTATCATTGCACCTAATTCAGATTCGGAGTTAACACAATATAGTCCAGGACATCATAAACATCAAACAGGGTTGTACTGGGGATTCACACGGGTCAATGGTAGTGGTGCAGATGAAGCAACGCTTAAAAAATGGTTTTACAATCGAGAGAAACGGGAGGATATTCAAAAGCAAATTGGTCGAGATTTTTTCCATCATCCGACAGATGGATATTGGCAACGAGTAGCCACTCATGTATTAATTGAGGAAGGAGAGAAAGTGAAATGGCAGACGATATATAATATGTTAGATGCCGAAGGGCAACCCATTTTAAAAGAAACGCAGACTTGGAGTTTTTCTGCAAATGCCAATAAACATTTTATAGAGTTGGAATGGAAAGGAGAGGCAATAGAAGATATAACCATCAATCAATTTGATTATGGGGGACTATTTTTAAGAATGCCTTGGCAGAAAGGCATTAAAGGCGAAGCGGTCAATGCCGCACGACAACGGAATGAAAAAGCGGAAGGTCAACGAGCTATGTGGGTAGATGTAGGGATGGAAGTCGAAGGATTGGATGAATGGGGACATGTTGCCATTTTTGACCATCCTGATAATGCAGGATTTCCGAATCATTGGCGAGTAGATGGACAATTAGGCGTTGGGCCAATTCGAGCTAAAACAGGAGATTGGCACATTAAAAAAGGCGAATCAGAAACCATTCGACATCAATTAGTTGCTTATAGCGGCAAGCATAGTGATGTGGAAATGAATGAACTATGGGCGGATTATGTCGGTGACCACGGCATGTATAATACAGCTTCTCTTTGGGGAATTGCTCAAAAAGAAGGGCGAGAAGCCAAGTTTTTAAACCCGCAGGAGGCAGTCGAGAATATGACCATTAAAGAAGGCTATCAAGTAAATGCTTTTGCTGCTGAACCGATGATTACTCAGCCAATGGCTTTTTGTTGGGATGATAAGGGACGTATGTGGATAGCAGAAAATCGAGACTATGAATCTAGGCAACATGGTTTTGCGAATGATGGCAATAGTCGGATTTTAATTTTAGAAGATACCGATAAAGATGGATTTGCTGATAAAAAGACGGTCTTTTTAGAGAATATTCCTTTTCCAGCAGCGATTGCGGTTGGTTTTGATGGGCTATTTTTGGGTGCGCCGCCGAACTTATTATTTGTACCTGATAAAAATGGAGATGATAAAGCAGAAGCAGCCGATATTGAAGTACTTTTAACTGGTTGGGGGATTCGAGATAGGCATGAAACGATTAATAGTTTGCATTGGGGACCGGATGGTTGGTTATATGGTTTAGAAGGTTTTGCCACACCATCCAAGATTAGAAAACCAAAAGGTAAAGGCAAAATTTATCGACATAATGATGCCTTTCCAGAAGATTCATTGGAGGCAGATGGTGTCGATATAAATGGAGGGGTTTGGCGTTGGCATCCAACTAAAAAACGTTTTGAAGTAGTCGCACATGGTTTTAGCAATCCTTGGGGAATTGATTATGATGCCAAAGGTCAGTTATTTATTTCGGCTTGTGTGATTCCTCATTTATTTCATATTATTCCCGGTGGTATTTACCATCGGCAAGGCGGTCGCCATTTTAATCCTTATGTTTATGAAGATATTCAAACCATAGTTGACCATCGGCATCGGTCGGCGCATGGTGGCGCAAGGGTCTATTTATCGGATGCTTTTCCAGCAGACCAACGTGGGCGAATTTTTATGGCAAATATTCATGAACACGCTGTTTTATCGGATATTTTAACTCCTAATGGTTCGGGGTTTACGGCTAGTCATGGAGAAGATTTTATGTTAGCCAATAATGCAGCTTGGATAGGCTTTAGTATGGAAATTGGCCCAGAAGGAGGTTTATATGTGTTAGATTGGCATGATGGAGATATTTGTGGAAATAGTGTTTTAGACAAGGAGACGGGACGGGTTTTTCGGATTATGCCCGAAACATCATTAGCAGAAAATTGGGAAGGAAGATATGCTGATTTAAACACCATGACAGATGTACAATTAGTTGATTTACAAAAAAGTAAAAGTGATTGGCATGCGAAAAGAGCGAGGGTGATTTTACAGCATAGAGCAGCTAAAAATGCGATAACTACTGAAGGGAAGACACAATTAGCCAATTTATTTGCCAAGGAAGAAGATGACGATATTCGCCTACGTGCTTTATGGACAAAGCATATTACCCAACAATTAGCAGAAGAGGAATTATTAACCCTTTTAAAAGATAGAGACCCTTATGTACGAGCTTGGGCAGTTCAATTTTTGGTGGAAGATAATAATGCCTCTGCCAAGGCGATTGAGCAACTAGCAGCAATGGCAAAAAATGATAATTCACCTGTGGTTCGCCTTTATTTAGCAGGAGCAATGCAGCGTATGGAAATGGATAGCCGCTGGGGAATTGCAGAGGGCTTAGTACAACAAAGTGAGGATGCAACAGACCCAAACATTCCCTTGATGATTTGGTTTGCTATTGAGCCATTGGTGATGGAAAACCCAACAAAAGCATTGGATTTAGCTAGTAAAAGTCAATTGTCTAGCATTACTAATAAAATTGCTAGGCGTTTGATTGATGGTAATAAAATCGAACAATTAGTCAGCGTTTTAGGGCAAAAAACAGCGGCTCAAGGAAATTTATTAGAAGGTATGCTGGCAGGTTTGGAAGGACGAACCGATTTAAAAGAACCTGCTGGATGGGAAGCTGTTTATAATAGTTTGGATGCCAAATTAGCACCTCTTGGTTTACAAATCGCTCAACAATTTGGAAGTGCGGAAGCGGCTAAACAAATGATGGCAACGCTAAAAGATAAGTCGACAACTATAGCCGCCAGAAAAAATGCCCTCATTAGTATGGCAGCTAACCAGCGAAAAGAATTGATGGAAGAATTACCAATTTTATTGGAAAATAAAGACTTACAAATCGAAGCTATTCGAGCCGTTGCTGCTTTTGAAAAAAAGGAATTAGGGCAACTATTATTAGAGAAATATAGTAAATATGATTTATTAGCTCAGAAGGAAATAGTCCAAACAATGGCATCTAGACCGACGTATGGCTGGCAATTGGCTTATGCCTTAAAGGATGGAAAATTTGCTAAGAAAAATATTCCTGCCTATATCGCTTTGCAATTAAAAAGAGTGGTTGGTAATGGTTTTGTAGAAATTTGGGGACCAATAGATGAAGTTTCCACCGATAAACAAGCCGATTTTGCCAAATATCAACGGATGTTAAGAGATGAAGTCGTTGCCAACGGTAACCCAAATCACGGTCGTTTTGTCTACCAACGAACTTGTTGGTCTTGTCATAAAATGTATGGCGAAGGCGCAAATGTTGGCCCAGATTTAACGGGGTCTAATCGAGCCAATCTCAATTATCTATTAAGCAATATTCTAGACCCAAGTGGGGAAATTCAAGAGGATTACAAAGCAGTAGTTTTTACCACCCAAGATGGTCGAACTTATACAGGTAATATTACCGCAGAAAATGACCGCCAATTAACGCTTCGAACAGTTGGACAAGAAGCCCTTTTACTCAATAAGTCAGATATTCAGTCACAGGAACAAACGCCTAATTCTTTAATGCCAGAAGGCTTATTAAATACTTTGACGGAGGAAGAGATTATTGATTTAGTGGCTTATTTACGGACTACAGAGCAGGTGGAGGTGGATGATGGGGAATTGGAGGATTGATATATTAAAAATTTATATTCATCTTTCAGTTTTCCTGATTGTAACGGATTGCGGTGATTCTAAAAATTAACCCCTTTAGGGGTTTTATGTAGGTAGAAAATGGGAGCTAATCCTTATTTTACCGTGCCTTTAGGTACGGAATGTGATACATAA
>JBGCFJ010000995.1:0-7249 GCA_045106885.1 Saprospiraceae bacterium | reverse complement strand
TTGTATTTGGATGAATTTTGAAGTTGTACTAGGCAAAAAACGCAGACATAGCCTTTGCTATGGCGAGTATTTTTAACGACGTACAGCTTTAAAAGTCGCCAAATTACCCGACAATATTAACTGGACTGACTACTAAGTACTCAGACAAATTTAAGTTAACAACTTTCTGCTAACAAATTAAACTATACTCGTCAAAAAAACGCTGTGCCCGCTGTGTATTCCGTTTCTCTGTGGTGAAAATAAGCTATGCTCGTCCAAGTAAAAGATGTTAGTTTATTTTTGTCGTATTACTTACAGTCCTAAATAATAATTAACAAATCAACTTTTTCGTGGTACTAAATAAGGACGAACACCTTTAATAGATACCTGTAATCGGCCAGTCGTTTTTCCTTCCGCTACTGTTTTATTTAAAACACCTTGATATTGTACTCTAAAAGCTTGTTCTGCGGCTAATTTAGTCGTTATCAAACTTTCTGTTGGTGCATTTTCATGGATGACAATAGCACTTTTTCTACCATTCGCCTCTTGAGCTATATTAGCAATTGTAGTTACGAAAAAAACTAAGGCTATAGCAGCGGCAGCCATCATCATCACTCGATAGATAGAAAAAGTAGACTTTGGTCGCTTGGCAAGTCGTTCTTTTTGTTCTAATCGACGTTCCAATTTATTCCAAGCATGTAAGGAAGGTCGTTCATTCAGCTTGTGCTGATTTTTTCGGAAAAGTTCGACTGTTTTATCTTGTGGTTTCATTTTATAAATCATATTTAAGAAGTCATTAGTCATTGAGTAAATAGGAAGACTGTCTATTTTGATGCCCCCTGCCTACTGTAATATTGCCTACTACTTACTGCCACTTTGCTTTTGTCTGCCTTCTAATCCAGGATAAGCTCGTTTGGCTAATAATTCCTGCATTCTTTTTTTAGCTAAAATTAGTTGGGATTTGGAAGTATTGATACTAATACCTAAAGCTTCTGCTATTTCTCGATGTTTTAATCCATCTAACACATATAAATTAAAGACAGTTCTATAACCAATTGGTAATTGTGCTAATAATTCTAAAATATCTTGAGCGGCTAATTCATCTTCTATCGTACCACCCGTTGGTGCGCCGACGTGATATTCTTCAATTTCTACTGTAATTTTTTGTCGTTTTCTCAAAAACATTAAAGCTTCGTTCACTACGATTCGACGTACCCAACCTTCAAAACTACCTCCACCTCTAAATTGATGGACATTATTAATTGCTTTAAATAAGCCATTGACCAAAACATCTTCTGCATCTTCTCGGTTTTTACAATATCGCTTGCAAACACCAAACATGATTGGAGCAAAATGGTCATAAAGGGCCTTTTGAGCCTGCCGATTTTGGTTTTGACAACCTTCTATGATTTCATTTTCAGTCAATATAAAGTTGTTTTAAAGGCATTGCTAAAAAACTAAGTAAAATTTAATTTTCAATTTTCAATTTCAAATTTTCAACCACCTTCGGCGGGAATTTGAGGTTGAATTTGAATTTGAGATTAACAATTATCGACATTTTAAAATATCGACAATTTGTTGGTTTTAAATTTTGTGTAAGCGCCTAAAAGTAAGGCTTATTTTTTAACAATACTTAAATGCAGTGAAAGAAACTTCTTAGTGTAAATTGAGGTTTCTATCTTTAAAGATGCAATAAATTTTATTTTTGGTGTTTAGTTGTTGAATTTTATTTTTTAAAGTTAAATATTCCTTCTTAGCTTTAGTTACCTTTGCGACTTTTATTATGCCCTAACTAAATAGATGAACTTGTAAATAGTTGTTTTAATGGAAAAAGTAACCCACAAATTTGAATTGAGCGAAGGTGTTAACCCTTTGGCATTAGCAGAAAAGTATGATGCACCATTATATGTCTATGATGGGGCAATTATTGAACGACAGTTTAATAGATTAAATAAGGCATTTAAAGTGCCAAAGCTGATTTTAAATTATGCTTGTAAGGCATTGACGAATATTTCTATTCTAAAATTTTTGCGGCAGTTAGGTGCAGGCTTAGATTGTGTATCGGTGCAAGAAATAAAAATGGGCTTATTAGCTGGATTTCAGCCTAATGAAATTATTTATACCCCTAGTGGCGTTTCCTTTGCGGAAATTGATGCAGCGATTGAATTAGGCGTACGTATTAATGTAGATAATTTACCTTTATTGGAATATATCGGAAAGAAAGCAACTAAAATTCCAGTTTGTATCCGTATCAATCCGCATATCAAGGCAGGAGGAAATGATAAAATTTCTGTTGGTTCTGTAAATTCTAAATTTGGTATTTCTTATCAACAAATACCTTACATTAAGCAATTAGTAACTGCTTATGATATTAAGGTAGACGGCTTGCACATGCATACAGGCTCAGATATTAAAGATGTAGATGTGTTTATGCAAGGGGCAGAAATTCTACTGACTTTAGCTATGGATTTTCCCGATTTAGACTTTATAGATTTAGGAAGTGGTTTTAAAGTAGCTTATCAGAAGAATGATAAGATTACAGATATTGATGAATTAGGTGTTAAAATGTCTGAACGATTTAATCGTTTTTGCCAAGCTTACGGTAAAGATTTGACCTTGATTTTTGAGCCTGGTAAATTTTTGGTGAGCGAAAGTGGTTACTTTCTAGTTCGGGTTAACGTCGTAAAACAGACGACTGCAAAATTGTTTATTGGGGTAGATTCTGGTTTGAATCATTTGATTCGCCCTATGTTTTATGATTCGCATCATCATATTGTCAATGTCTCTAATCCAAAAGGAGAAAAGAAATTATACGATGTAGTCGGTTATATTTGTGAAACAGACACCTTTGCTGAAAATCGTTCTATCGAGGAAACCAAAGCAGGTGATTTATTAGCCTTTTTTAATGCTGGCGCCTACTGTTTTTCTATGGCATCTAATTATAACTCTCGTTTCCGTCCCGCAGAAATTTTTGTCTATAATGGCGTAGATTATTTGGTTAGAAAAAGAGAAACATTTGAGGATTTAATGCTAAATCAAATAGAGGTCAACGTTATGCCTGGAGCTGATAAATTAGAATTACCTGAATTGGCAATACTGGATTTGGAACAAAAAAAACTTGAAAAATAGATTTGTTAAACGATGAACGATGAACTATAAACGATGAATTCGTTAAAAAGCGGAAATATTTTCCTATTTGACGAATTCATCATTCATCATTCATCATTCATCATTCAAACTTGATTAATAAAAAAATAATCGCTGAAAAAATAGCCACCCTAACTGGTCATAACTCTTCCATTTTTTCTATCATTCCTTATAAATCACCGAATCTATTTCTTTCTGGAGCTGGGGACGGCTGGATTGTCGCATGGAATTTTAATGACCCTGAAATGGGGCATTTAGTAGCAAAAGTAGAAACACAAATATTTTCCTTATGCTATTTGGCAGACGCTAATAAAGTGATAGCAGGAAATATGAATGGAGGTGTGCATTGGGTTGATTTAGCGAATCCTACGGAGACAAAGAATGTTTTACACCACCAAAAAGGTGTTTTTGCCATTCAACAAATTGGAGATAGTGTATTAACAGCTGGAGGGGCAGGTATGTTAACTCGTTGGGATATTGCCCAACAAAAAACAATAGAAAGTTTACATTTGAGCAATCAAAGTTTAAGGTGTATTGCCTATTCTAAGCTGCGAAATGAAATAGCTGTTGGTGCTAGTGACCATAATATTTACCTCTTGAATGCAACTACTTTGGCGATTAAACAAACCCTAAAAGCAGCGCATGAAAATTCTGTTTTTACCATCAAATACAGTCCGAATCAACAATTTTTAATTAGTGGCGGTAGAGATGCCCATTTAAGAGTGAGAGATTTGCATCAAGACGGAAAAGAGATTTCTTTTCAACCAGCTCACTGGTATACCATTAATGACATTGCATTCCATCCAAAAGCAACTATCTTTGCGACCGCAAGTAGAGATAAAACCATTAAAATCTGGGATTCGGAAACTTATCAATTGCTAAAGGTTATTGAAACAGTTCGTGACCAAGGACATTTAAATTCAGTTAACCGACTGTTTTGGTCTACTTTTAATGATTATTTGGTGAGTTGTGGAGATGATCGGAGTATTATGATTTGGAATATAAAAAATGGTTAAAATGGTTGACGGTTCACGGTTCACGGTGGACAGTCAAGTAGTTCTGAAGTTATCAATGCAAAATAATATAGAGTGGTCGAATCGTGAACCGTCCACCATGAACCGTCAACCGTCTTATGATATTAAGCGATAAAAAAATATACGAAGCGATAGAAAATGGAGAAATTGTCATTGAACCTTTTGACAGAAGTTGTCTAGGCACTAATTCTTATGATGTTCATTTGGGTAAGCATTTAGCTCAGTATAAAGACCATATTTTGGATGCTCGAAAACATAATGAAATAGAGCATTTTGAAATTCCTGAGGAAGGCTATGTACTACATCCTAATACCTTATATTTAGGCGTAACAGCTGAATATACAGAAACACATAATTCTGTACCTTTTTTAGAAGGAAAATCTTCTGTAGGTAGACTGGGTATAGATATTCACGCCACAGCAGGAAAGGGCGATGTAGGATTTTGTAATACTTGGACCTTAGAAATTTCTTGTACCCACCCTGTCAGAGTGTATGCAGGAATGCCTATTGGTCAACTTATTTACTTTGTAGTAGAGGGAGATATAGAGAATTATTATAATAAAAAGAAGAATGCTAAATATAATACTCGAACCACTCGCCCAGTGGAGAGTATGATGTGGAAAAATAAATTTTAGGAGAAAGGCGAGTAGACTGAAAGGTATACGAAAGTAATTTTTCAGCTTTTCAGCCCTTTTGCCTTTCCAGCCTCTACACCTCTATTTAAAATTACTGGATAACGGGAAGTTATCCAGTAATACGTACAAAACATTGGGGCTTTACGGTTAATAGGCAATAGGCAGTAAAGCCTTGATTTTCAATGCTGAAATTTTGCCTAAACACAGTTATTTGAACAGTCTCTTGAATTTTTCAGCCCTTTTGCCTTTCAGCCTTTATACCTTTCAGCCTCTGTACCTCTATTTCACCGCACATATTGCAGCACCAATAATCCCAGCCTCATTCAACATTTCAGCAGTTTTAATGGGGGTTCTAATCGTTTCCAAAATTTGATTGTATTTTGTATATTTTTTACTAGCTCCTCCACCTAAAATAAATAAATCTGGTGTGAACAGGAATTGTAAATGGTCTAAGTATTTCTTAAATCGAAGAGCCCATTCATCATATTTTAAATCAGCTCTTTTTCGAGCGGAGTTAGAAGCATATCTTTCAGCTACTTCTTTATGTCCTTTTAAATAGACATGCCCAAATTCTGTATTGGGTAATAATTTCCCATCTAAAAATATAGCAGAACCTAAGCCCGTACCAATTGTAATTAGGATGACGGTTCCATCAACCTTAGCACCTACGCCAAATGTTACTTCAGCGACTCCTGCTACATCTGCATCATTTAAAACAACTACTTCGCAGCCAGAAGCTTTAGAAAAAAGTGCGGCGGTATTCGTGCCAATCCAATCTTTATGTATATTAGAAGCCGTAAAAGCAACACCTTTTTTCATTACTGCTGGGAAACCACAACCAATTGGTCCTTTATAATTGAAATGCTCAACGACCTTAATAAAGGTTTCTGTAACATTTTTAGGGTTGGCAGGTTGAGGTGTTTCCAATCGAAACCTCTCCGAAACTAATTCTCCTGTTTTAATATTCACCAATGCTCCTTTGATGCCTGAGCCGCCAATATCTACTCCTAGAACAATATCCTTTGTCATATTTAGGTTATAATGTGCCTTAAAATTTAAGTATTTTTTATAAGAGAATTGCAAAAATAGAAAAAAGCAACTAAAAAACCATTTTTAAGAAATGATAAGAAAAAAGTAAAATTTGTTGCCTTTTATATGTCAAGAATATCTATATTTGTGACATGATACTTATTGTTTGTTTTTGCAATCTTTATTAATATTTTAGTAAGATGTAAAAAAATGTTAGATTTGCTCTTTTTTTTAAATATAAAGAGGAATCATTAAAGGATTAGTAGTTAATAAACACACACACATATTTACTATTTAGGTAATCAGTTGGAACTTCTTATAAATTAATTTTATAAATACTTTATCTATTTTAAGTACTGACTTTTAATCTATCTACCATCTTTTCCTTTTATTTTAAATTTATAAATGACAAAGTTTAAACAATTCACATTTTAGTGATTGATTCTAACAGTGTTATATCATCTTGAAAACGTAAATTTTAAAAGAAAAAGGACGCCCAATGGAGCTGGGTTGCTGCAATAGAGAGAGAATCTAGGCTATGGTGCCCAAATCTGGGGCGTCTGCTTTTGAATTTACGGCTAATTTTATTTCTTCGTTTTCCTTTCCTTTCTTACGTTACACTATAATCTTTTTGGATGAATTTACCACGACCTCTTTTTGAGACTCAAACTGATTTGGGAGAAGGTCTTGTTTGGGATGCTATTACGAATCAACTATATTGGGTAGATATTAACACTGGATGTTACTTTAAAGCTATTTTTCCTAATGGACCAGTCGAATCTTTTGAAATTGGACAACGATTAGGGGTTTTAGCGCTTAGAGCAAAAGGAGGTATTGTGATGGCGGCTGAAAATGGTTTTGGTTTTTTTGAAGAAAGCACTCAAACATTCACACTCCTTGATAATTTCTCCGCAGTTAACCATTCTACAATAAGATTTAATGATGGTGCTGTAGGTCCGAAAGGGCGTTTTTTTGCAGGTACAATTGATATAAACTAAAAATTAACAATGGCTGTTTGAACTGTTGTATTTTCAGCCTCATCTAATATTTCTGTCCAAGCAACTAATAATTGATTCCCTAATTTTTCCATGATTGGAAACCCACTACTTCTAGCGGAACTTGTGTGGGTGATAGTCATTCGTTGCTCAATTTGCCCAGTTGATTGAATTTTGGCCAATCGAATACTTGCTTTTTCTGCACCCATGTTTTCTAACCAACTGACAATTATAGCGTCCTTATCAAAGACTAAATCTACTCTTCCTAATGGATTGCCTTCATCTACTTGTATTGGTTCACTAAAATTTGCGCCAGCATCTGAAGATATAGCGACCTTTACTTGTGGTTGATTGTTAGCCATCGTATACCAAGCAACAGCGACTTTATTGCCACCATCTGCAATGATTTTTGGACCATTGACTGGACATC
>JBGCFJ010000994.1:0-2430 GCA_045106885.1 Saprospiraceae bacterium | reverse complement strand
AAAGAAGAATTGCTAAAGTTGATAGTTTTTGAATCATCATACTAGTTTTATTTAATTAAAAAAAATGAATTATAGGCAATACAATGACATGCCTAATGATTGTTATTATCAATAAGATTATCTTTTATTTTTTCTGTAAATTACAGTTCTGCTATACTATATTATCCCTTATAAAGTTAGACACTCCAGTTTTAGAAGACAACGGAAAATCTGTATTTTCCGACGCATAGAGCAACGAATAAATATATATTGACTTCGTCGAATTGGCATTTCGCTTTCGTCTAAATCATCCAACCTTAGTTTTTTTAAAAAGTAACATTCAATTTTGTAAATCCTCTAATTCCATCAATTCCAATTTGCATTGTTTGCCACGGATATTTAAAACGACCTACAAAATCAATATTTCTATCATTTGGCATACCATCATAAGCCTTCAAAAAGGTGTCTGGGTAAACATTAAATAAATTTTGCACCCCAATTTGCCATTTTATGTTGGATTTAAAAGAATAAGCAATCGACCAATCAGTAAGTGTTTTTGCCGTATAAGTAGCATCATCTGCTGGGTCATTCGGATGTTTATAAGTTACTGCTCCAAAATAATTTACCGCGATGGTGCTAGACAAAGGGCCTTTTGAATAGGTACTCGTAAACATTATTTTTTGTCGAGGTCGCCAGGTTTCCAAACGAGCAATATCTTCTCTTGAAAAAACTTCATCCCTTAAATCATTCCCTTCTATAAAAGCAGGTAAATGAACGGCTTGAACGATTGTTTGACTAAAATTAGCAGCAATAGTACTTTGCAAGCTACCTTGTCCAAGTAGAATATGGTCTATATTTAATATCAAATCTATCCCTTTGGTGGTGGTGTTGACCGCATTCAAAAAGAAACCTGCAGATTCTGTATCACTACTTTTTAATAATTGATTAATTGGAGAATTTGTTAAGCCCTGTTTACCAATCTGTCCAGATAAAACAATTCTATCTTTCACATCAATTTTATACACATCGGTCGAAAACACAATTTTATCCGAAAATTTATAAGAAAACCCAGTACCTAAATTAAAGGAAGTTTCAGGCATCAATTTAGGAATGTCTAATATCGATAAAGCAGGGTCTAAATTATTTAAAATTCGATTTTGAACGATACCCGTAGGCGTTAGCGTAGTCGTGGTAGAGGCATAATAAATCTGATGTAAAGCAGGTGCTCTAAAACCATTACTAATAGATGCTCTTAGGTTTAATTTTTTAGGTATCAATTTGTAACGAGCATTCCCTTTCCAACTTAGATTGCCGCCAAAATCACTATAATGTTCAAATCTTGTGGCAATACCAATTTGTAACCTACTAGAAACATCACCCGTCAATTCTGTATAAAATCCTATGTTGTTCCTTGTTCCTCGCAGTGCATCTTTAGGATGTAATCCACTAAAAGATTCCGACCCAACTCTGTCTGCTTCACCAGGTGTTCCATCTCCATAAGAGGCAAATTCCCCCGCTATAGTCCGAAAGGCTTCCAAGCGTTGTTCTGCACCAAAAGCAAGGGTAATAGATGGTGTTTTATTGAAATAAAATGTTTTGGTGATGTCTATATTATTCACTAAATGCTTAAAAGAATGAGTTCCATTATAAAAATTTTGGGGACTATTCGCACCTAATGATTGATTGAAAGAATTTTCGATAAAATAGTCAATTTTGTTATTACCAAAAGTGGTGCTAAAATCCATTTTCCAATCTTCAATCGAATGGCGTAGACCAAGGGATAAAGTGTGGTCAATTATTTTTGGTGCCATTTCTGGTAAAAAGAAATCTTGATTGGGATAAATAGCTTCAAAACCCTGTACCCAATATGGCCCTCTAGCGAATTGAGGTGATTTTCCTCTACGGTCCATCAAGGTACCAAAAAGGTATAATTTTGTTTTATTTTTCGTCCCCAAATCATATCCTGCATTCAGGCTTAGATTGATTACTTGTAAATCAGGCAATCCTACCTGAAAACCTGCACTAGGATTTCGTCCCAAATACGCTTGAAAATCATTTAATGAATAAGTGGAAGTTCCCCAATGCTCTGCTTCATTTGCTACACTTGTTATCTTTCCTGCTCGTTGCGACCTTTGCTGTTGATAATAGCCTAAGGTAAATGTGGCAAATCCTTTTTTTAGTAAATCTAATGAAAATCCAGTTGATGCCTGATATTGAGTACCATCACCCTTATGAGTGGTACTATAGCCGACATTCGCAAATGGAGCTATTTTATCTTTTAATACTAAGTTTAATACACCTGCAATTGCGTCCGAACCATATTGGGCTGCCGCACCATCTCTCAATACCTCAACCGACTGAATCGCATCGGGCATGATTGATTTCAAATCGACGCCTACTTCTCCCCTGCTGGCGGTTACGTAACTATATAATAAAGCACTTGTGTTTTTT
>JBGCFJ010000993.1:0-5570 GCA_045106885.1 Saprospiraceae bacterium | reverse complement strand
TTTCAATTTTAAACCACCTTCGGCGGGAATTTGAGGTTGAAGTTGAATTTGAGATTAACAATTATCGACATTTCAAAATATCGACAATTTGTTGGTTTTAAATTTTGTGTAAGAGCCTAAGTAATCGCATTTTTAATTTTTTTTTAGAGTGAAAGAATCACAGGTAACAAAATATGAGTCATCAATAATCCACCTATGAAAAAGCCAATAACTGCTACCAAAGAAGGAAGTTGAAGATTTGATAATCCGCTGATGGCATGACCAGAAGTACAACCACCTGCCCATCTTGTACCAAAACCAATTAAAAACCCGCCTAAGACCATTAAAATAATTCCTTTAAGAGATTGCAAACTTTCGAAATTAAATAGCTCTAAGGGCAAATAACCCGTTCCTTCTGCTCTTGTTTGTGGTACTTTGATGCCTAGTTCTTGTAAATCCGCTACCGTGGCTGCCGAAATTTGAACAGGTTCAGGGCTACCTAAAAAATTAATGGCAATACCTCCTCCGATTATTGCACCTAAAATGAAGGTTAATAACCAATCGTGCGACTTCCAATCATAGTCAAAGTAGGAAATAGATTTTCCTGCTCCTCCAATAGAACAAATAGCTTTAAAGGAAGAGGAAACACCAAATCGTTGTCCTAAATAAAGGAGTAAAAACATCACTAGGGAAATCATCATCCCAGAGACGGCCCAATGCCAAGGTTGGCTAATAAAATCTAACATGTTTATGTTTTGTAAGTGTGTGAAATTTATTCTATCTCTGTATAAGGCTGGAGCTTTAATAATTGGTCTTTGATAATATCAATTAACCTTCGAGAAGTAAAAAAACCTGTCCCTTGCCATTGAAGTTCACCTTGATAAAAAAGCGAAAAAGTTGACATCTTCTGTTGAAGGTGTTGATTAATAATCTCTTGATTATTGTTAGCGTTAATATCTACACGTATCATTTTAATCTTACCTTCTAAACGATAGACTACTATTTTTAATAGCGTATTCATCATTCTACTTGTGGCATCCTGACTGGTATAAAAATCAACTAATACTGGCAATTTACCGTTGATTCTCTTATCAAATAATTCTTGATTGGTCATTGAATAAAGGTTATTGCTGAGATGTAGGCAAACCTTGTTTTTTCCAAGCGGTAATGCCTCCTTTTAAATTATAGGTTTTAGGAAATCCTGCACCTTGTAAAGCACTACAAGTTTTCCCGCTACGTCCGCCACCTTTGCAATAAACATAATAAGTCTTAGTCTTATCTAATTCTCCTATTTGCTCTTTGAAGTTAGCATCATGAAAATTAATCACCTTTGCTCCAGGAATAATACCTTGTGCGACCTCTTCGGGAGTTCGGACATCCAAGATAACTGCATTGCTCTCTTTGTCTATACCAGCTTTGAATTCAATTGGATTTAAGTCAATACCTTTTTGAGCATTGGATTGACAACTGAGGACAACCAGACTAAATAATAAAAATAGTGCGCTTAGATTTTTTGAAAAATTCATATCAAATACTTTGTTGTGTAGGTTGCCAATCTGCTTTTATTTTAAACAAATTCATATCGGATTGGCCATCCGTATTATGTTGTTACCTCATCTGGATAATTGACGACCCACTCCACAAATCCACCTTCCAAATTAAAAACCTTATCAACAGCAAAGCCGCCGTTTTTCATCAACGTACAGGCTCGAATACTGCGTCTGCCCGTTCGACAATAAACCAAAATATCTTTGGCTTTATCGAGTTGTTCCACCTCCTCCCAAAATTTTTCTGCAAAATAATCAATGTGAATAGCATCTTTAATATGGGATACTTCAAATTCTTTCGATGTTCGGACATCAAGAATAATAATGTCAGACTGCCCCACTTTTTCTTTAAAAGCCGCTTGACTTAAATTACTCAATTCTCCTTTTAGCAATCTCCAACGAGGAGTTTTGCAGGATTTATCTTGGTTTTCTTCTTCCATTAGGAGGCATTTTTGTTTTTAATTATCCAAAATTTTAAAGAATAGCAGTTCTATCTTTTTTCACCATACTTACCTCTAATTCTCTGTTAGCCTCGGCAATAATACTTTCTCTTTTCAATTGAGTAGCAGCCTCTTTTTTGCCTTTTATAGATAACAATCGACGAGGATGTCGCTTTAATGATTTTTCAAAAACTGCTAAAGCTGTTGCTGCTTGATTGTTAGTTAATAACCATTCTCCATAAGCCTCATGAACAGGTTTTAGGATGGTTGGTGGTCCAAAAGAATAATTTAAAGTTTCATCTAAAGCAGATGCCTTTTCAAATATTTCTGCGGCTAATTTAGTATTTCCATTCAAAGTAGCTAAGTAGGCAGCTAACTCCATTTCCATGATATAAATCATGTCAATATCTAGCTGATTCGGTGGTTTATTAGCATACCCTCCTGCACTACACATCGCAAATCCTTTATCTCCAACTATGTTCATAGCAGATTTACGAACCTTCGCCATTTTATTGATAATTTCATCAAGTTTGTTAGCATCTGCTTGATGGTAAGCCTTCATACCTTCTAAAAAGGCATAGCCTGCTCGCTTTGCTACACTTAAATCTTTGGCATCAATTTCTATATCAGCAGTAGCGCCATCCCAAGTATTTGTTTCTACCATTTGAGCACCCTTCATAGCAATTAAGTACCCTCTAGCAACCTTGCTTGGTTCTTCTGTAGTATAGCGAGTCATATCTTTCAATATGTTGTCTGCTGCCTCTGTTTCTCCTCTTTGTAAAAAGCCATATTGCAACCAGTTAAAAGCATGGTAACTACGAGCATTATTGTCCAATGCCTTTGTTTTCATTCGTTTGATACTGGCATTCCAGGAGGCGATATTGGAAGTAACCACATCATTCCATTTTCCTAAAGCCACATAGATATGCGAAGGCATATGTAAAGCATGCGCTGCGTCAGGGGCAACTTTTGCATAACTATCAGCCGCTTTCTTTGCCAAATGTGCATGTACGGGGTCGTCGTAAGAATGGATTAAATAATGTAATGCCCCTGGGTGGTTAGGATTTTCTTTGATAATGCCTTGAGCGATTCGAGCACTTTTATCATAAAGTTCTTCATTTCTTCCATTACGAGAAGTACCTAAAATCGAGATAGCATAAAATGCCGCTATTTCATTATTTTTAGGATATTTAAAGGTTAATTGCTCCATGAATTCGTTATAGGCAACATCTCTTTCATACTTAGTGCCTTCTCCATATAAAACCTCTATTGCTTGGAAAAAATCTTGCTCTAACTCTGTTTTGATAAAAGTAGCTCTAGTAGCTTGGTCTTTACCTAATTTATTCAAAGCAGTTACTGCCTTTTCTTTTTCTTGTCGTTGCCATAAGGAGTGATTGTAAGTCATCGCCTCGCCCCAATAAGCCATTGCAAATGTAGAGTCTTCTTGCTGGGCTGCTAAAAAAGCCGCTCTAGCATCATCATACTCAAAGCTATGTAACAACAACAAACCTTTTTCAAAATGCGGTTTTGCTGTAGCATTACCTGTTACTTGAAAATCAATTTCCCCTAACTTTGAGGGCGCTGAAATAGATGTTTCAGAGGTCTGTTCTTTAGATTGGAAACAAGCCGATAAAAAAGTAAGGCAACACAAAAAAACAAGTAGGTATTTAATATTTTGCACAAGCAATAGGTTTTTATGTCAAAAAATAAAATTTATTCAGTTATATTAACATATATACGATTGTTCATATAAAATTACAACTTTTTCTCTAATCCTAATAAAATAGCTTATGAAATTATTGATTTTTAGCTTGTGCTTGACTGGGTATTACTTGTTACATAGCATCTTAGCAGATAATCGAGTAAAAGAAAAATTATACACTTTGCTACCCGTCCGTTATTATCGACTATTCTTTAATGTCCTTTCTATCGTCCTATTAGTTGTTTTACTGACCTCTTTTAAACAGCTTTCATCACCTGTCTTATTCGATGCCCTCCCTTTGGTCGGTGCAATCTTAATGGGGCTTGGTGGGCTGTTGTTACTTTTATCTTTGCGTAATTATGACTTAGGTGAATTTTCTGGGATACATCAATTAAATCATGATGGAGCAGCACCTAATCATGCGCTCAACCAAAAGGGATTAAATGGGATAGTTCGGCACCCGCTTTATACGGCTACTTTTTTACTATTGTGGGGATTCTTTTTGTATTATCCTGCTTTAAAAACTTTATGTCTATCTGGTATATCTAGTTTGTATTTGATTATTGGAACTCGATTGGAGGAACGGAAATTGGTGACTGTTTTTGGAGAGGCGTATTTGGCGTATCAAAAGCAGGTAGGGCGTTTTTTGCCAAGAATTTGATATAAAAAATCATAAACGTCAACCTCCATACAATCACTATTCAAAACTTTAAAAAAGGAAGTATAAATTATAAAAAATACGTAAAATGCCCTTTTTAACAAGGATACCTAAAAATTACGACTAGTACACTATGAGAAATACCTTAATAACAATAATCATTCTATCACTTATAAACCTAATCGCCTGTAATAAAGAAACCACACAAATTCCAACAATTACTCCAGAACCAATGGACTCGGTAAAGGTAGCAAGTCCAAATATCTTAGCTACACTAACGACCAACTACGAGCAATTACCAGAACAGGAAATCGCCATAAGCCTAGATAGTAGCATCTATGCCCAATATGCCATGCCTACGGATAGGTACCGACACGGTATTTTAGGGGATAGGGTAGAAGGTGGTCAATTAGTCGTAGCAGTCGAAGGCGTTTTCTATGAATTAACTTTGGAAGACACCTACGTCTTTGAAGATATAAGACCTCGTTTGTATGATGTGGATGGAGATGGGGAATTAGAATTTATTACGCTCCGAACCCATACAGGACTAGGTGGTGGTATTGCCATTTACAAAATAGTCAATGAGCAATTAGTAGAATATGCGCAAGTAACAGAGATTGGCAGGTCCAATCGCTGGTTAAATGTCGTAGCCATCAATGATTTAGATAACGATGGTATCGTTGAATTAGCATGGATAGAAACGCCTCATATCGGAGGAACTTTAAAAGTAGCTAAAATAGAAAATGGCACACTCCAAGTGATTGCTGAAACTGCTCAATATAGTAACCATGCTATTGGAGAACGCAACTTATGTTTATCCATTTTAACAGAGCAATCAGGTCAAAAGGTAATCTATGTTCCCAATCAAAGCAAAAATAAAATCGTCGGTTTTATTTTTGAAAATGGTCAATGGCAACTCTTTGAAGAAATCGACCAAGTAGTAGATTTTTCAAAACCTTTGATTACACAATATGCTTTTGATGGGGTAGTGGAAGAGGAGGATAATTGTATATAATAGAAGGCATGTGCATTAGTGGTATTACAAGTTTGTATTTGGTTGTTGGTACTCTATGGGAAGAACGGAAATTGGTGGCTGTTTTTGGGGAGGTGTATTGGTTTTGTGGTTTACCTCTTCTCTTATTCCACTCAGAGCTGGATCGATTGAATTAGAGTACTCATTGTTAGAATTTATTACTTTATTAAAGTGCTTAAAAGACTGAGTTCTATGTGGTACTTCTTCATGT
>JBGCFJ010000992.1:0-5678 GCA_045106885.1 Saprospiraceae bacterium | reverse complement strand
TTTAGTAATCGTCGGACGATTCAAGTCAAGAATGGAAAGGTTAAGCGGAAGAAGTAGGCGGTGGCAGTGGGCAGTGGGTAGTGGCAGTAGGCAGTGGCAGTAGGCGGTGGCAGCAGGCAGTGGCAGTAGTAGTTCGACAATAACACGCTACAAAAAATACTTGTCATCGGGCAATCAAATTACGCATCATCCCCCCATTTTATGCGTTTAAATAATAACTTTGTTCATTTTAAACACCGATAAGGATATTCGTATTAATGACTACCAAAAAAAACAGCTATATCATCTATTGGCTATTATTCTGTCTAGCCAATCTAAGTTTTACGACTACTTGGGAAAAAATGCCCTTGGATAGTGTCAAACAAGTATTGCGTGACTTGAACATTCCTTATAATATTCAAGAAGATTGGGTCGAAGAACTAGAAGAATTGGAAAACAGGCAAGATTCTAGACAATTTAAACTATTATTAACCAAGGTTGACCGACAACTGAAAGCCTATTTAGTTGATAAAGATAGTTATGTAAAAGAAAACACTGAAAAAAAATCTACCAAAAATAAATTAAAGCAACGTTTTAATAAGTTTGAAAAAGGAATTGCAAAAACCGTCAGTCAAGGGGTTAATTTCTCTGAAACTACTATTTTATTAGGAAAAGGGTTAAAAGCAGAAGGTAAAAATAATTATGCCGAAGCTATACATCACTATAAAAAGGCTGTAAAAGGATTAGCTGCACAAAAAAAATGGGAAAACTGGATTGAAACCCAAGAAAAAGTTGCTGATTTGATGGTTCGATTACGAGATTATGATGGTGCTTTAGAAATTTTGCCTTTGGTAAAGGATAAAATGAGGGATTTACAAGATGGAGCAGGCATGCAACGAATTACTACTAGAATAAGAAATCTACAAAAAAATCTCAAGCTCACAGTAGCTAAAGAAGCGCCTCCTATTAATTTACCTGAGCCAGCAGCAACAGTCCCTCCTGTCGTACCCGCCACCAAACCAACGGCTACTCCAACTCCTAAAGTCTCGGATATTGCCGCTCAAATTGAGATACAAAAGCGACAATTAGCACAAGAACAAGCTGCTATTGCTGCTAGAGAAAGAGAAATGGAAGATGCTGCTAAGCGACTTGAAGAGGCAGAACGAAATAAAGATTATAAAAAAATTGCAGCACTTAATAGAAAAGTGAGGGCTTTAGAAAAAAAGAGTAAAGCAGATAAAGCTGCTGTTAGCGAAGCAGAGAATGCCTTGAATGAAAAGAAAGTACTCTTATTAGAAAAAGAAGCAGAGTTGAGTAAAAAAGCAGCCAATCAACTTAAATTATATGGTGGTCTAGCAGCTTTAGCTACCCTATTCTTTTTTACTTTTTTAATGTATAGAGGTAAGAAAAAAGACCATAAAAAATTAGCCGTCGCTTATGATGAATTAGAAGCAGCACAAAAGGAATTAAAAATAGCGGAACAAAAGATTAAAGGCTTATTAGACCAACAAGTTTCGGGAGCAGTTGCAGCTGAACTATTGGCAGAGAATAAAGCAGGAGTAGCGAAGCATGAACGTCGTTTTGTCTGTGTCATGTTCCTAGATATTAGAAATTTCACGCCTTTTGTAGAGTCAAAAACACCAGAGGAAATCATTGAATATCAGAATAATGTGCTAGGTTTTATGATGGAAAAAGTCATAGAACACGGAGGCATCGTAAATACTGTCTTAGGAGATGGGTTTATGGCTACTTTTGGCGCGCCTATTTCTGCTGGTAATGATTGTTTACAAGCCTATAAAGCAGCCGTAGAAATCATGCAAATGGTTAGAGAAAAAAGTCGAACTCGCCAAATTCCACCCACCAAAATTGGTATCGGCATGCATGCAGGAAATGTAGTCGCAGGAAATGTAGGTACTAAAACTAGAAAGCAATATTTAGTAACAGGAAATACCGTTATCATCGCTTCTCGCTTGGAGCAATTAAACAAACAATATGGTAGTTCGCTGATTATTTCTAGAGAGGTAGTTGAACGATTACCTAATGCCATGAACTTACCAAAGGTATTTGACAAAGTAATGGTAAAAGGACGGAGTAAGCCTGTGGAGATTGCTAAATATGGGTAGTTGTTGGCAGTCAGCAGTGGCAGTTGGCAGTTGGCAGAATTTAAAAAGCACTATTTGATTATAATAATCAAATAGTGCTTTTTTTTTGCAACAAATCTCCAATTTATTTCTCAACTGTATCACTGCCAACTGTATCACTGCCAACTGTATCACTCTGATTATGCTTCCCAAATCACCTTATCTTTCGCTTCGTGCCAGTTCCCTATTTTCTCACCGTAAGTCTCATTAATGGCCCCTCTTCTAATTTTTAAAGTTGGTGTCAATAATTGATTTTCAGGCGACCAAGGTTCATTCGCTACAATAATGGTAGAAATTCTTTCGTGATTATGTAATTGTTTATTAATTCGACCTATCTCAGATTGAAGATTCTCGGTCACTTTGGTCTTATCTTCTTTCATTCCAATTTCGGATAAACAAACTAACGCAACTGGCTGAGGAATACCCAAACCTGCTACACAAACTTGTTCAATTAAATCGTTATCACTAAAATGGTCTTCAATAATGGTTGGAACGATAAATTTACCTTTGGTCGTTTTAAAGGCATCCTTTACTCGACCAACAATTTTCAAAAAGCCTTCATCGTCAAATTTTCCTTTATCCCCTGTATGCAACCAATCATCTACTAAAGTTTTAGCCGTCAATTCAGGTTCATTATAATAACCTGACATCATCCAAGGCATTTTCATCAAGATTTCACCTGTATCAGGTTCAATTCTTCCTTCTGCGTTAGGTAATGGTTTACCTACCGTGTTTGGTTTATGCTTAGCAGCTGGCATCATCGTAAATCCACCTGCATTCTCCGTCATTCCATATACTTCTCGCAGATTCAGTCCTAGTTTTCTATACCATTGCTTTAAGCTTTCAGGGGTAATAGAAGCACCTGTCAAACAAGTCGTTGCAGCATCCAAACCTAAGGCTTTTAGCAATTTCTTCTTAACCATTCCTGAAACGAAAGGAATCTTCAATAGCATATCCAATTTCTTCTGAGGCATTTTACTTAAAACCCCTAATTGAAATTTAGTCCAAATTCTAGGTACCGCAAAAAAGAAAGTAGGCCTAGTTTCTGCTAAATTTTTAGCAAAAGTATCTAAAGTATCCGCAAAAGAAATCGTACCACCACTGCTAATACCAGACATTTCAACGGCTGCTCTTTCTGCAATATGATTTAAAGGTAAGAAAGAAAATAATCTGGTATCTTGACCACTTGCCAATGTTCCCATGATATTATTTATCTTCTCATTATTATTCAATAAGGCAGCGTTTTTATAAGTATGCATTACTCCTTTCGGTGTACCTGTCGTACCAGAAGTAAATAGAATCGTCCATAAACTATCAATATCTGGTTCTGGAAAACCTTCCATCGGTTCATTTTTCATCAAATCTTCCCAAGCAGTTCCTTGCGTAACCGTCGCATTGCCTTTATAATGCGGAAAGCGCATTACTTTTATCCCATCAATCAGTCCTTTACTCTTTTTCTCCCATTCGTCCAATTTTCCAACAATAACTGCTTTAGAATCACTTTTTTCCAATACTAAAGCTAATTGGTCTGCCGCTAAACTCGCATATAATGGCACAGAAACATAGCCACCCATCATGATGGCAAGATCCGAAATAATCCAATGCGCACAATTTTTAGAAATTAAGGCTACATGGTCCCCTTTTGCTAAGCCCATTCCTCGCATAGCAGAAACCATTCGTCTAGCTTGGTCTCCTACTTCTTTAAAAGTATAAGTCTTCCAAGTATCTCCAATTGGTTGACGTAAAAAGACTTTATTCGGGGTTGTTTTTTCCCAATTGTAAAAAAGCCCTGGTAGTGTCTCTAAATTTTCGTGAATTGATTGCATGTCCAACAAATATTTTCTAGTGAGTTATTAAGTAAAATAAAATTTGGGGTGAAGATATTAATAATTTTGATTTATAAAGGAAAAATAGTAATTTTTTTGAATGTTTACTGTTAAATAAAATTCAGATTCAGGTATCAAGTTAAAACTCAAAATTCCAAAATTCAAACCGTCTTAAATTAGGATATAGTGTAAGAATAGAGCCCCATTAATTGGGTTAAAATTATAATTTTTAAAACATAACTACAAAAATAGTTGACACACGATTAAAATAGTTATACCTTTGTTTTGACAATGAATTAAAACTGATGGATTAATGGAAAAATTAACAACTAAAGAGGAACAAATTATGCAGGTGCTTTGGGGCTTAGAAAAAGCCTTCGTCAATGACATCAAAGCACAGCTACCTGAACCTAAACCACATTACAATACGATTTCAACAGTTATCAAACGACTACAAAAGAAAGGATTTGTAGGTTTTGAAGCCTTCGGTCCAACACATAGATATTATCCGACTGTCACTAAAGCCGCTTATACCTCTACCTTTTTAGGCGAAGTATTGGACGGCTTTTTTGATAAATCTTATAAAAATTTAGTAGCGCATTTCGCGAAGGAAGAGAAGATTTCTACGGATGACTTGAAGGAGATTATTCGAATGATTGAGGAGGGAAAAGGCAGTTCGCAGTAGACCGTTTTCTGTACCAGTAATTTCCCATTACTGGATAATTTTAGGGGCTTTGGGGAAGTAAATCTTCCAGTAACAGGAAGTTACTGGAAGATACTCAAGCAAAATGGAAATTCCTACGAATTCATAAAACGCAATCGAATGGATATACAAACATATCTATTACATTCAAGTGTAATACTGGCATTTCTGTCTATATTCTATTGGCTTTTGCTTAGAAAAGAGACCTTTTTTAAGGCAAATAGATATTTATTATTAGGCAACATTCTACTGGCATTGGCTATTCCGTTATTGCCAAGACCTGCTTACATTATTCAACTAAAAGCGGAATTAATCGAAAGCTTTCAACCTCATGAAGTGGTAGTAAGCACTGATAATACCTTTGATACCGATACCACTACTACCCTACCAATTGAATCCGTAACAATACAAGAATCAGCAGCAGCAGTAGCAGAAAATCCAGCACCAATACCTTTAGAAAAGGTCTTAAAATGGATTTATTTAATTGGTTTTTTCATTATGTTATTTCGGTTTTTAGTACAAACATTTGCGGTCTTTCGGCAAATTAAAAAAAGTAGTATTACCAAAGGGGCAGGCTATTATTTAGCGGTAAATAACAAAGATATTGCTCCCTTTTCTTTTTGGAAATACATCGTTATTAATCCCAATAAATACGACGAAACTAGTTTTTTACAAATACTCGAACACGAACGAATTCATATTATACAAAGACATACCATCGACTTGGTTTTAGCAGAACTCTTCTTGATTGTCCAATGGTTTAATCCATTAGCCTGGTGGCATCGCCATTTAGTAGGGCAAAATTTAGAGTTTTTAGTAGACCAAACCCTACTCGATAACGGAGAAAATAAACAAGCGTATCAATATCATTTAGTACAGGTAGCTGTTCCGAATAGTCCATTGTCCATCAGTTCTAATTATAATGCTTCACAGTTAAAAAACCGTATTAAAATGATGAATTTACAACGTTCTTCACTCGCTGCTAGTTGGAAATATGCACTTTTATTGCCTGTAGCCTTTTTATTATTG
>JBGCFJ010000991.1:0-13484 GCA_045106885.1 Saprospiraceae bacterium | reverse complement strand
TTATTGGTGGCTTTTACAACACAAACTATTCCAGATACTTTGCAAAAAAAACAAGTCCCTGATTTAGATGCTCTTTATATTATTATCACAGAGGATGCAAAAATTGCGGAGATTAAAGAAAATCAAGAAAAATTATTGGCTTATGGTGTTAATCTAATCTTTGAAGAGGTACAATATAATGATGAGCATAAAATTGAGGTACTCAAAACAATCATGCATGTAGATAAAACTTTTGGTAGTGCTAATTGGACTAAAGAAAAACAAGAGTTTAAAGCAATAATACTCTATAAAAATTGGCGCAATCAAAGTTTAGGTACTGGCTTCTCAGAAGAATTGCTTAACATAGTAGAAAATCGTCCAAAAAATAGTAAGGTCTTTGTCATCGGTGGAGAGAATACTGCTCAAACTATTGCACAATTAAAAGTTGCCGCACAAAAGGCAAAAGAAAACCTACTTGCCAAACAGCAGAAGTTACAAACTGACCCCGAATGGAAAGGCGAATGGTTCAAAGAAACTACCAATTTTAGTGAATGTTCTACTCATCTGTTAGAAAAGCTAAAAATGGAATTCCTTAACTCTACAAAAACCACTTATATCTTTAGGGTAAATGGAATTGAATGGGATGAAACTGCCCTAGAAATTCCCGCTGAATCCATAGGTGCTTATAGCGTCACAGATGAAGGATATGCACTTCTCAATGAACAAGGGCTGCCTTCACGTGAGCGTAGAAAAGTAAGCAAAAGAGCAATTAATATTATTAGGAAGGCTCAACCTACTCTTAAAGAAAAATCAGATGATGTTAACTTAGAAGAGATTTATATTATTCTGACGGAAGAAGCGAGTTTAAAAGAAATAAGAATTACCCAAGATAAATTATTAGAAATGGGCATTAAATTAAGTATTAATGCTATTAAATATAATGAAAAAGGTGATAGAATCGAAAGTATCTCTGTCACTTATAATGCCGATGGAAATGCAGGTACGGCAACTTGGGAAAATAGTAAATCTTATAATTTCATTACCTTTAGTTGGGATACCAAAACAGGAAATACTTCAATTGGAATGAGTGATATAAGGGAAATAAAAAGAAGTGAAAAAAATAGCCAATTATTTATCATAGGCAGAGCTAATAATTCCCAGACCATTGATTTCCTAGAAAGAAAAATGAGGGATAATCAACAATTGGCTAAAACTAAGTTAAAAGAATTAGCCAAAGACCCAAATTGGAAAGGGTATGAAGGAAATGCTAGTTCAACTTATACTTATATTACGCCTAACACCATCGAAGAAATTAAAGAAAAGATTCGGTCAACTAAGCCACAAAGAGTACTTTATAAAGTAGATGGAATTGAATGGGGTGCAGAAGCCTTAGAAATGCCTATCGAAAAAATAAAACAAATCAGTTTATTCGAAAGGAATAGAACAAAATTTAACGAACAAGAAGAAATAGAATGGGAAATTACCGAGCAATTAGAGGTAATTATCAGCCGAAAGGCACAAAAAGCAAAAGCCAAAAAAGGCTACCAATACTTCAAAGAATGTGACTGCTACGTTCCAGAAACATTTACCCCTAATGGAAAAAATATCTTTAAAATAGAAGGCGGAAATATAACCGAAAGTAGCAGTTTTCAAGTTTATAATAAATGGGGAAAAAAAGTTTTTGATGCGACTCCATTTAATAATCATTGGAATGGGGAAGATAATTATGGAGCTGCTTTAAAAGAAGCCACTTATTTTTTTACTTTTCAAACGCAAGAAGGAGAAGCCGTAGTACAGGGTTATTTTATAATTATTGATAAAAAGCACGAAGATTCTACGGGATTTTTACATCAACCCGAAACCGTTCACTACATTGTTAATTTGTGTGCTACAGCAAATATTTCAATCATCAGAGGGTTCGTAAAACCTGAACTTTTTATGAGAGGGTTAGCTAATCAAAAGAGATTTTCGTCTATTCATTTAGACGAAAACACAGACCAATCATTGCTAATTTTAAGGAAATTTGATAATCTAGCAGAAGCAGAACAAATAGTCAACCTCTTAAATGGTTTAAAGGATAAACCTGCTGGTGTTACTTTTTTAAGTATCAATCAACATAACTACCGTCAAGTCCTTCGACTGAAATCATTGATGGAATACCAAAAATTCTACCAAGAAGAAATTTCAAAATAATTTCAAAAAGTTTAAAAATTAATCAAAAAGCTAATATCCATCACAAGATATTAGCTTTTTGTTATTTACACATAAGGGTAAAAAATCATTTTGGGTACACTTTATTTAGGGTTTTAAATTTAATTAATTTTTGCATGGTGTTTGCAAATACTCTAAATAAAAAGTCCGTTATTATGTGTAAACATCGCTACATTTTAGTTAAAACCAGAATTGTTAAAATTGGTACTCACTTTAGTAAAAGACAAATTACGACAGTGTATTATCAATGCAAAGATTGCCATAAAAAGAAATTTGTCAAAAAGGAAATGATGTTGGATAAGATGGAAATTCCACCACTTACCATTTTGGACAATATGAATTAAGCAATCAAAGTAGTAATATATTTTTTAGTAGGACAAAGGCTATTTTTTTAGCAATACGTTAAGAATCCTTTAAATTTTTTAGTGCATATTAAAAATTTAAATAAAATGTTCTATATTGCAGAAAATGTTGTTAGGATTCAACAAATACTTACAATATTTTGTTAGAAAATAAGTTTAAACAATAAAATAAAGAACTTAAGTTAAGTTTCATCAATATTCTTTGAGTCATTAAGCAACCGGTCGAGCCACATTTGGTTCGACCTTTTTTTATGCTTTGAAGTAAAATTATCAACAATCTGGTCAGCCATTACTACCAAACACTAGATTTTTAAAGCAAAAATTTAGAAATTAAGGACTTAATAGATAACTTTAGCCAAAAGTAAGTACTTCTTTTATTTAGAAAACGTCACAGTACCAAAAAATACTATGAAAAAATTAATTGTTAAAAGTGGTAAAAACGATTTAGTTTTAAAAAAGAGTCGCACATTGGTTGGTATAAAAACCAAAAAAAGTAGAGGCATCAATCCTAAAGATGTGGGCATAAAAGCAGAAGTCTTATCTCATCTTGGTGGTTTTAAATTAGTGACTTTGGATAGAGGTCGAGGCTCTGTTGATAAAAAATTAGATGAAGTTAGAGTCAAAAAAGAGGTAGCAGTCGGGACGCATGTTTATCATGTAGAAGGCAATAAAAGACCACTCATTCCTACAGGAGAAATCTATATTATTTTTGAACCAGAAACCAATGAAGAAGAGCGACAAATCGTATTAGATGAGTATTCACTAAAGTTAGTAGAAGAAAGAGATAATCACACCATCATTGTCAAAGTAACCCCTAATTCTCCCAATCCACTCAAAGTAGCCCATTATTTATCGAAAATATCGATGATCAAAGTAGCCGAACCAGATTTGGATACCCTCTTAGATGAATATGCTGTGACTATTGCGGACCCATTATTTAAACATGCTTGGCATCTAAAAAATCCTGGTTTTGTTCCAGATATTGATTACCGCTTAAAAAAAGACGCAGATGCAAAAGTAGTAGACGCTTGGAATCGGATAGGCAACCCTGGCTCAGAAAAGATAGTGGTAGCTGTCATAGACAATGGATTTGATTTAACGCATCCAGATTTAAATCGGAAAGTTTTCAAGCCCTATGATTTATGGAATCAATCATCCAATATCATTCAAGGTGACCCAAGATTTACCCACGGAACGCCCTGTGCTAGTGTAGCGATTGCTGCTGCTAATGGGCAAGGAATAGTCGGTGCTGCTCCTAATGCTAAATTTATGCCCATCAGCGGTACTTCTTTTAGTATTCGAGCGACCGAGGAAATGTTTAATACTGCCATCAAAAATGGTGCAGATATTATTAGTTGTAGTTGGGGAACAACCGACCCAAGTTTTGCTCCAGGTCCACTAAAAGAAGCAGCCATTGCCAAAGCCGCTAGGGAAGGAAGAAATGGAAAAGGATGTATTATTCTATATGCTGGAGGTAATGATGACTTAGATTATTTAAGTTATTATGCTACTCATCCTGATGTCATTGCAGTTGGGGCGAGTACTAGTCAAGATAAACATGCTACTTACTCCAATCGAGGTCGAGAATTATCTGTCGTTGCGCCTTCCAATGGAGATTGGCCAATTACGGCAGCTAGAGCAAATTGGGATGAAGGAACCGATTTAAGAGGTGCAGGAGACTTTAGATATTGGGCGGATGGGAAATCGAGAGGCAATGGGTACAAACATTTTGGAGGTACTTCTAGCTCTACTCCTTTAGTTGCAGGAATTTGTGCTTTAATGTTATCTGTCAATCCAGATTTAACCGCCAAACAGGTCAAGGATATTCTCCAAAAAACAGCGGATAAAATTGGTAGTCCTTCTGAATATGTCAATGGGCATTCCGTCAAATATGGATATGGAAGAGTCAATGCAGACAAAGCAGTGGCAGAAGCTTTAAGACTAAAAGATGGTCAAAATAATCCTCGACCAATTGTAGAAGAAAATGTAGCCAAGGGGCAAGGGCTTTTTAAATTTACCGTAGAAAGACAGCCTTCCAAAGGGTATGGCGTCCAAATCGGAGTTTTTGCAGAATATGGAAATGTGTTGATTGCCGCAGAACAATTACAAGTAGAATTTGATAGTCCAGTTGTCGTGAATATAAATGAATTAGAAGGAAAAACTGTTTATAAAGTAGTCGTTGGTCCATTTAACAGCAAATCTGCAGCTACCAAAGCTTGGAAAAAGGTAATTGCGAGTGGACGAGATGCTTTTGTGACCAATTTGAAGCATTTGAAGTAGGTCAGTTAGCAATGATTCAGTTGGCAATAGCCAGTTAGCAGTATTACATTTAATGGAAAAGCTAAGCACCTAAGTAAAATTTAATTTTCAATTTTAAACCACCTTCGGCGGGAATTTGAAGTTGAATTTGAATTTGAGATTAACAATTATCGACATTTTAAATTATCGACAATTTGTTAGTTTTAAATTTTGTGTAAGCGCCTAAAATCGTATTTTTTGCATCTACATAAGTACATAACTTCAACTTTTTAAAACATCGTGATTTTGAAAATCATGGTGTGCTGACAAAAAAAATTATGATATTTCAAAATAAATGGCTTAAATATGGTTTCTTCTTAGCTATTCTAGCCCTCTGCGTAGGCTGTGACCAACAGACAAAATTGATGGCAAAAGAACAATTATCTTATGCTCAACCAATTGAGTATCTAGATGGCATGTTTAAGTTAATTTATGCGGAAAACACAGGGGCTTTTCTAGGTTTAGGAGACTCCCTCTCTCCTAATTTAAAGTACTTATTTTTAGTTTTCATTCCCACCTTAGTCCTTTTTATTTTTGCAGTCACCTATTTTAAAGCAAGTAACTCTTATGGTCAATTTATTGGTATGAGTCTTATAGTCGGTGGTGGCATCGGTAATTTGATTGACCGAATCGCCTATGGTTCAGTCGTTGACTTTATGAATATTAGTGTTGGAGGATTACGAACAGGTATTTTTAATTTTGCAGATGTGGCGGTTAGTACAGGATTAATATTATTACTGATTAGCCTTTATTCTCAGAAACAATGAGTAAATGAGTAAATCCCGAAATATCAGGACAAGTTGAGTAAACCCAAAGACAAAATTAGCCATAAGTGCCTTCACCTCTGATAAAATGACAACTTAAACCTTGCTTCCAACGTTCTAAGGGTACTTCGATTCCAAGCTAAAACACCTTTCTAATGAAGCAATCATTTCTATTATTATTGGTTACCTGCTTTTTTTCTACCAATATCATTGCCCAAGCCAACATGGACAATGCTAAGATGGGTGTCCTTTTAGAAGAAATAAGTGATAAATTAGAAGGAAAATCAGGTAATTGGCAAGTCATTTATGGCGAACAGGTTTTATTCGTTTTAACGGATGAAACAAATAATAGAATGCGTATTTTCACCCCAATTGCGGACGAAAAAGATATTAACAAAGAAGAGTTAGCGACGATGCTAGAAGCCAATTTCCACGCTGCTTTGGACGCTAAATATGCGCTTTACGGTGGATTTGTCGTCTCCCTATTCACCCATCCATTAAAAGAATTAACCGACGACCAATTCAAAGATGCCTTTAAACAAGTGGCAACCGCAGCAAACAATTTTGGCACCACTTATTCTAGTACGGATTTAATTTTTGGTGGTGGAGCAACGGAAGAAGCTCCCGCTGAAAAAGATAAAAAAATAAATCAAAAACCTAGGAAGAAGACTTAGGGAATGATGAATGATAAATTCACAATTTAAAAATAGCTGATTGTAACAGATTGTGGTGATTCATCCAATTAACCCCTTTAGGGATTTTATGTCGGTAGCATATTTGAGTCTATTCTGATTTTACCGTGCCTTTAGGTACGGAATATTAGACATAATGTAGTTTAGGGAAAACGAAAAAAATAACCTACGTAAATTCGTGGGGTTAGATAATTCGTGGGGATAAATTAGTAACGAAATTCCCCACGAATTATCCAGCCCCACGAATTATTTTTCTAAACATATAGTATTATTGCGTAGGTTATTTTTTACAAAATCCCTTAGGCAAAATTTTAACATTGAAAATCAAGACTTTACTGCTTACTGCCACTGCTGACTGTCTACTGTCGTCTTATCCACTATTTCAAGTATACACCGCCGACAAAAATCCGTTAAATCATGCCTAACCTGTCTTGAATAAAATACCATTTAAAATTTCATACCGCTCAAGGTCTTATTGTCTATTTCCTCATTCACTCATTGCCTCCTTATCAACTCATTCACTTATCTTTACTCATTAGCAGGGTCCAAAGTTAAGTCTAAAGTAATTCTTTCATTTTCTCGCTCAACTAATATTTTCACCTTATCCCCTACGCTATAATTTTCAAGCGCTAATAAATAATCATTTTCTGATGCAATAGGCTCTCCGTCGATAGCGACTATAATATCTCCTAAGTGCAACTTGCCTTGCTTGTCTCGATAAAGTGGTTGGATACCTGCTTTTTCTGCTGCGCTTCCAGGACCAACACTATAAATCATTAATCCTTCAACCCCCAACTGTCGTAAAGTTCTTTGTGGAATAAAATTAACACCCATAGTTGGCCGCTGAATGATTCCATATTGAATTAAATCTGGCACGACCCAATTAACCGCATCCACAGGGATAGAAAATCCAATCCCAGCACTAGCACCAGAAGGACTATAAATAGCCGTATTAACGCCGATTAACTCACCTGAAGAATTTAATAATGGACCACCAGAATTACCGGGATTAATAGCCGCATCTGTTTGAATAACATCTCTAATCGGTACATTGGCTACAGAATTAATTTCTCTTCCCAAAGCACTCACTATTCCTGTCGTCAATGTTTGGTCTAACCCAAATGGATTACCAATGGCATAAACAGATTGTCCGACCCTTAAATCGTAGGAAGTTCCTTTTCTCAGCGGGCGCAATTTTTCAATGGGCGCATCAATCTTTAGTACCGCTAAATCTTTAGAGGGCGCTTTTCCTACTAATTTAGCAGAATAAGTAGATTGGTCAGACAACGTAACGGTAGCTTTGTCTGCATTTTGTATAACGTGAAAATTAGTAATAATATGTCCTTCATCATCCCAAATAAAACCAGACCCACTCCCACTTTTATATTCTCGCAAACTTCTAGTAAAAAAATCTCTTCTTACATCAGAGGTCGTAATAAAAACTACCGAAGGCGTCGCTCTATCAAATAAAGAAATCGTTGCCAATTCTGCATCTGTCAATCCTTTCCTAGGTAAATTATTACGTTCAGGAGCAGCTTTTTCTTGGGTAAAAGTAGTTACGGGAGGTGTTTTTATCTGTTCTTCCTTCAATGCCGTTTTTGTACCTACTGTCTGATTGATTTTCCAAGAAGTACCTGCCAGAAAAGCGGCTACTATTAGCAAAAAAATAAGTCCAAAACGTAATAAGGTTTTCATAATAAAAATTTAATTAGCTGTTGAGATTTACGGCAACGAAGAGTGATTTCCTTCTCAAAATAACGATTTTTTATAGCATTAGATTATGGTTAAAGCTCTTTTAAATTCTTCTTAACTTTTTTGATACTCCAAGTATTTTAATAAATTTGTCAAACACCGTACCTAGCATCTAAAAATTAATAGCCTATTAGTGACGACGCAGGAATAAATTGAGCCACATTACCCCGATGAATCGGGGTAGGCATTGTTCTTTTAGCATCCCATCCGCTTTGCGGTTCACTTGCGGTGCAAGCTCATCTTCTAAGAACCCTTAAAAAAGCCTTATGTAGCTGGGCTATATGCGGTTTTTTAAACGCCCTTAGAAGATGAAATTTCGCTGAAATTGAACCGCTTGCGGATGGGCAGCATAACTGCGTACTCTGGCACACTTTATTTCTACCTCGTCACTTATGAAAAATTTAGTAATTTCGGAATATGCCAAACACCCTACAGATGCAACAATTTTGTTCAACTTACTACTCCAATAGTTTAAGATTTCTTTTGCTATTTTTTCTAATTGTCTTTTCTAATCCATTGATAGCACAAGTTCCTTTTGTTTGTCAGAATAATTTTTATTTTTCCTTTGGTTCAAATTTTGGTTCAAGTCAATTGCATGAAGTGATTCTCGATAATTCTGGGAATGTAGATTTTATTCCGTTGCCTCAGTCCACTGGAGTAAATTTAAATGCTATTGGATATCGCTCCACGGATAATCTAATTTACGGGGTGGGCACACAAAATGAAACCTTATATCAAATTGATGCGACGGGAAGAAGTTTTTCTTTAGGTATTTTAGATGTCAATCATAGTAATGGTTTTTATGCAGCGGCTATTACTCCTGATGGCAATGAAATGATATTGGTAGAACAAACCAATACTTTCGGTGGAAGTAGTGTTGCTTTAGTAAAAATAGATTTAACCAATGACCAATATGCAACCATTGCAAGAATTCCATTGGTTGGGCCTACCGTCCAAACAACAGACATTGCTTTTGACCCAATTACGGGGATTTTATATGGTTTCGACGCTGATGCAAGTCGCCTGATTACTATTGACCCTGATAATGGTACAATCAATGCAAATTTCCCAAGCTCCAACGTCGCCGATAGAATGGGCGGTCTATATTTTGATGCTTTTGGAAAAATGTTTGGCTACGGTAATGCTCAAAATGATAATAACGCAAGAACTTTTTTTGGTATCAATAAAGAAACAGGGATTGTCACCAATTTAGGTAACGGACCAAATACCAGTAGTAAAGATGGCTGTGCCTGTCCATTTACAGTTGATTTATTGAAGAATGTAACGCCAAGACAACTAGTTCCATGTACCGAAATTGCTTACGCATTTGAAGTATCCAATCTTTCGGGCGCAGAAATTACAGGCATCGACTTATCTGATACCATGCCTATTGATTTTATTATCGTTCGAGTTGACCAAAATCCTTATGGTGGAATTGTGGAAGGGTTAGGGACGAATATTTTGACTATTACAAATATGACGGTGCCACTTGGTCAAGACAGTTTAGTGGTTATTGTAGAACCACAACCTTTTGCCTTAGGGGTTTATAAAAACCAAGCCTATTTAGACAATCTTCCAGAACATCTAGGTAGTCGTTCTCCATCTGACGACCCACTCACTTTATTATCAGATGATTCCACAGCGGTTGAAGTGTTTCCATTAATGGTAGATTTAGAGAATCAAATGCAAAATTTATGCGAAGGAGCGACGATAGAATTAGTGGCAGGCACGATTGATGGCATTGATTATGAATGGAGTACAGGAGCAACCACTCCAACTATAAATGTATCAGAACCAGGGCTTTATGCGGTAACAATCACCAATGGTTGTGAAATCGAATTTGACTCTGTTATCATTTCGGAAGAACCTATTTCAGTTGATTTAGGCGAAGATATTATTATCAATTTAGGCGATTATATTGACTTAATTCCCATCACAAACGCTATCGGACAACTTCAATATGTCTGGTCAAATCGTGGTCAAACTATTACTTGCCCAACGGATTGTTCTGCCCTAGAAGAGCGTCCTTTTTTTGATACCCAATATGAGGTACAAATTATCAGTCAATCAGGTTGTATGGCAACAAGTACCGTCAATATTGCCGTAACCAAAGAAAGAGACATTTTTATTCCGAATGTTTTTAGTCCCAATCTAGATGGCATTAATGATAAATTTTATATCATGGGCAAAGGATACGCCCAAATTCTTGTATTTCAAGTATTTGACCGTTGGGGAAATGTTGTTTTCTCTCAAAATCAAGGCAGTATTAATGATGAAAACATTGGTTGGGATGGGTCAACGGATGGAAAAAATGTAGAAAACGGGGTGTTTAGCTATTATGCAAAAGTGATATATTTGGATGAAATTGAGGAAAGTTTTTATGGAGATGTGACTTTGATAAAATAAAAGGAAATTTATTCAGCTACTCTGAACCAAAATTTTTCTTTTTTCTAACTTTTATCAATTCGTATTCAAAATAACACATCGCTGTGTTTCCTGCACTTGGACCATGATATTCATGCACAAAAACAGTATCGCTAAAGATATGTTTATCAAGGTATTTTGATAAATTTTTAGGAGTAATAATAATTTTACTAACTCCAATATCATCAATAGATGGATCATTTTCAATTGCGGTAGATTTTATTTCTAATTTAGTTTTCCTACTAACATCTAAAATTTGACTTTTCCAGAACAAAGGTATTGTATCATTTACTTCTGACAGAAACGTCCATTCGTTACCTATGCTATTTTTAATAATTACTTTAGAGCTTCTTTTTTTAATCTCAAGAACTGTTCTTTTTTTGAATCTTGACTTATGGTTCTTCAATGCAGAACAACCAAAATTCACAATTATTATAATTAAGAGTATTATCGCTGTGCTTATATTTATTTTCATTTTCTTTGAGTTTATTTTCTAATTTAGAATTAAAACAATGAATATTCTAAATTATATAATGCATCAAAACGAAAAAGTAACCCCCAAACTCGGCAAAATAGGCAACTGATTCTGTCGTTCATACCGAACACGGTCAAAGAAGAAGATATTTTCCCGATTATAAGCATTGGTCACACTCGCCACAATTTCCATTTTCGCATATTTAGAAAAAGTAACTGATTTCTTTAAAGAAGCATCCAAACGATGATAATAGGGCAAACGTCCACCATTTCTATTTTCATCAAAAATAATCCCTAAATCTGGATTATCCGTTAAAACATCTGTGCTGATGCCATCTTCAAAAGTATTGTAAGTATAAAACCCTTGCGTTAAGGTAAATGGAAAACCAGAGCCCATATTCCAGCGAACACTTGCTTCCCAACTTCGGTCAGCACCAAAAGTATAAGTGCCTAATAAATTCACATTATGACGGCGGTCAAAAATGGTTGGATAAACTTGGGTTCCATCATCTCGATTGACATTTCCCCAACTATAGGTGCCCCATAAATATAAATCGGAAGTTTCGTATTTTACAGAAAAATCAACCCCATAAGCTTCTCCAGTTTCTACCGCATAATCCGAATCTTGGGGTGTCAACTTATTACGATTTAGATTAATTAACTGGCTAAAATCTTTTAAATAAGGTTCGATGTTGATTTCCACATTTTTACCTAAGTCAATTTCTAAACCAGCCACAATATGATTTGCTTTTTGCAGTCTGTCAGAAGTTCGCTCAGTCGTACCTGGTTTAAAAATACTTTCATCTGGACCACTCAAAAAACCGACAAAAAGATTGACAATATCTCGCTCATTCACGGTACTAATTAGGTTTTGAGAATACAAGCCGCCCGCAATTTTGAAACGCAATTGGTCATTAATATTATACTTTAAGCCTAATCTAGGTTCAAAAGAAAAATTATTCAAAGAAGCATATAATTGTGCCCGAATCCCTGGTTCAATAATTAAATTACCGAATTTCTTTTTGAATTTCACAAAACCTGCTAACTCCGTGGTATTTTCAAATTGTTCGATGGTTAAATCGAGGAAATTAATGAATTCAAATTCTGTTCTAAAACCATTGACTTCAAAACCATAATTCGCTTCACTATTATTGCCAAAATAGGTAAAATTTAGACCTGCATTAAAACTCGTAATGCCACTAGTTCGAGGCATATTATCCGCTTCTACTAAACCAATATCATAATCAGAAAAGGAGAAATTTCCATTAATAATAGAAGAAGAATTATTAGGGATTAATTTAAATTGTAAGCCCGCCCCTACTGTGTTCCAATCCAAATTGGCCAATCCCTCAAAGTTGACTCTATCTTTAAAATTAAAACCAAAAAGGTTGATTTTGCTACCATTTCCACCAACAAAGGAGAGTTTCCCATAAATATCCGTGAAATTAAAAGGCAATCCTAGACTATCATTTTCTACCGCATACGGATATAAATTAGGTGAGGTTTTATCAATATAAGCATGTTTTCCTGTGACCAAAAAAGAAAGGCTATTTCCCTTTGCTTCATCCAATTTAATAATCGGTCCTTCAATTAAAGCTTTTGCTTGAAAAGGGTTGGCTGCAATCGTACCTCCAAACCGCTTTTTGTTGCCTTCTCTCGTTTTAATATCAACGACTGCTGATACTCTTCCTCCATGTTCTGCATTAAAACCACCCGTTAATACATCCACCGAACGAATCGTTTCTGTCTCAAACACCGAGAAAAAACCTAAGGAGTGAAATGGGTTATAAATGGTCATTCCATCGAGTAAAATCTTATTTTGAATAGGCGAACCACCTCTGATATACAATTGTCCTCCTTGGTCACCTGTAAAAATAATTCCTGGTAAAACTGGCAAATATTGCGCAATATCTGGTTGTCCACCAATGGACGGTAAAGCGGTAATTTGTTGAGGTGTCACGGTCAATGTAGATACTTGCACTTCCGACCTCGCCTTTTCTTTTCTAGCCGAAACATCCACCGTACTCAGTTGCACACTATTAGGTTGAATATTAATTCGCTGGTAAGCAATTTGGTTTTTTTTAATCGTAATCGGTACAGACAAACTATCGTAACCAATATAGGTAGCCACTAATTGATAAGTACCAACAGGCACATTGGTCATCGTAAAAAACCCTTCAAAATCAGTGGTTGCGCCAGTATTCGTTCCTCGCAATTGTAAATTACAATAGATAACAGGTTCTCCTGTATCCGCATCAAAAATATTACCTCTTAAACTCCCACTTTGAGCGAAGACACTGATTGTCAATAAGGTAAAACTAAGGAATAAGGAAAGTCGTCGTTGCATGAATGGTGATTTCTTTGTGATTTTTTAAAACCATACACTTTTTACTAAGTCAAGGGCAGTCCATCCCTTCGGGTTCAGAAACTTACATTTCTTTATGCTACGTTTTAGTCGCTTTCAGCGACATTTTAAAAAGTATGGTAGTGCTACATTTGTAAGGCTATGTCTAAGTAAACCCCATAAG
>JBGCFJ010000990.1:0-23224 GCA_045106885.1 Saprospiraceae bacterium | reverse complement strand
TAAAAGTGTGCCTTTAGGTACATTATGTATCACATTCCGTACCTAAAGGCACGGTAAAATAAAGATTAGCTCTCATTTTCTACCGACATAAAACCCCTAAAGGGGTTGATTTTTAGAATCACCGCAATCCGTTACAATCAGGGAATTTTTATTATCTGTTGAGCATTGTAATTATTTAGTTTTACAAATTAACCGAATAATTTTCATCCAATTTCCTACTAGAATTATCGAAAAAAGTAACAAACCTATTAACAAAACGAATATATTGTGGACACAGCAGTTAATCCATTCTCATCAACAGGTCATTTTCTTGTTGTAAAAGAGGCTTAACTTAACGATGAAAAACAAACTAAAACCACTTATATATGACAGCGAATCCAAAAAAAACGAAGAAAACAACTTCTATTTCCGACCAATTTATTCATCAAAAATTACCCAATCATTTTGAGCGGGATACGCATATTGACGTCCAAGGTTTAGAAATTCACAAAGTGCATGTGTTAGCTGGCGAGACTGCCGAAAAAGACATTATTGTTGTAGAATATAGAGATAGCCCTAATCTAAGTTTTTATGATGCTCAAGGAAAACTGGTTGATGTAGACCATTATTTACCAGATGAGTATAAGTCCGCCGATATGTCTGGGGCCGATGCCGTGATTAGTAATTTTCGAGGACTCAATATTAATAAAGCGAAGAATGATAGGGGATTCAAAGAATTATTGGAAGCAACGCTCATTGCGGGGCAAAACGACTTGACCAATGGACTAAAAATCAAATTTGGTTTTGAAGCGACCAAAGGCGCAACCAAAGCTTTTTTGCAGCAATATGATATTAGTACTTCTACAGAAATTGCGACTCAAATCACTCAATATTTTACTAATTTTTATCAGTTTTTAGAAGATTATATTTTAATTCAACAAAAGCTGCAATTGGGCTATATTCACATTACGCCTAAGGATAATTTAATTATTACCCCTTTAAATAAAAGAAATGGCATTGCGGTTATTTTAGAAACGAAAGACGCAGAAAATCATTTATTACCACCTAATAAATGGACGATTACTCGTACCCATGACGTCGCTACTTTTGAACAAGCCTTAGTTTTTCGTTCGGATGACATCAAATCCTTTTTTGATACCACAGGTGATACGGAAGTCCGAACGACAGACCGTTATAAATTATACCATACTTTAGGCGAAATTGCGATTGATAGTTTATTAGACAATACCGATAATTTACTCAAAGTTCCTTTGGTGAATGATTGTTTTCAAGTCTTGCATTCCGATAGTAATATTATTGTGGCTTTGAGTAATGAACAGGAAATGACCATTATTAATACGCATCGCTCTATTGTGCCGCATAAATGGCCGAAGAAAGTGGTCTTACCTGAAGTGATGCAATGGATGCGGGTAGATGAAAATTTATGCACCGCTTTTGTACAGAATTTAAGTGGAGAAGTAATTGTTTTGGATATTACCAATGACCATCCAGCCGAAGTGACCCGTTTTGGCGCTTATGCCCCAGGCTATGATTTGGACCAATCGGGCGATTTATTGGTCAAAGAATTGAGTGAAAATAAGTTGGTTAAAATAGATACCAATGTCATAGATTTAGAAATTCCTTACGAGCAACGAAATTTGGCGACAGTTTTAGGGAATTTATCGCATTTATTTAAAGGGCAAAGTTTATTTACACAGAAGGTATTTGCCAAAATCGTTACTGAAGAGAAGACGAAACGGGAAAAGAAACGACTATTACCCAAAGCTTTTGAAGGGGCGAAATATGATTTTGAATCCAATGTAGAACATAAACTAGTCGAAGCGGGCAATAGTTATGAAGAACTCTTAAAAATCCAAAATCAAATTGCAATTGCTCGACAGAATATTGCGGAAGAACTGAGTACTACCGCTGAAAAAGAAGGTGTCTTTTTAGTTGGACAACGCTTGCAATCGACGATTAATACCATTATTGGGCCTGCTGAAAAGCGAGTTAGAAATTTAGTAGAAGAATCCCGTGCTGCCGTCATTTTAGCCGAAACCAAAGCGTTTCAGCTAAAAATTCAGCGAATGACCGACCCTGACGGTTATCGAGAAGTCTTAAATACGGTCCGTCAATTTAATGAGGAATTATTGGGCATGCTGGCAGAAAATCGAGCTACGGTTTTTACCGAATTCAAGGCTATTCAAGAGGAATTAGACCATACTTTTTCGGAGCAGATTGCCAAAGATGGAACGGCTTTACAGACCTTTATTACTGGAGAAATCAAGCAAATTGAAACGGCGATTAATCATACCCATGACCCAAGACAATTGGAAATTCTAATTAGTACGCATCCTGCCGCTTTGGAATTAATGTCTTTATTAAAGCAGCCATTTATTTTACAAAATATTGCCAAAGAAAGAAGTCTATCTCCAGCGGGCATTCAAAAGCGGCTATACGAAGCCGTTGCCCAAAGAAAAACGGAATTAAGAATAGAAATTGAGAAAAAAGAAGCAGAAAAGAACGCCGCCAAGCAGCAATTAGCGGGTATGGTTCGGACGAGTATTGATTTTTTTGTACAAAATCATTCGGGTGGGTTTGCAGATTTAGAATTGTCTAATAATGCGACTTATAAACAATTGCTACGAGACATCCTAAAAATTGAACGTACTTTTCAGGATATCCGATTGACGATTGATTTACGTCGAAGATTAGAACGAAAAATATTAGAAAGAAATCGGGCGGATTTAGAAAAAATGGTCGCTTATGAGGGTAAATATGCCTATATCCAAAACGACCCTGATTTGTATGTAGACATGGATTCTAATATTCGAAATTTCCCTGTGTGGAAAATGGATATTATTGAAAAGAAAGGTGTTTTAGATACTTATCTGATTACTTTTATTAGAGATACGGATTTACAAGTTTATCGACCAAGTACGACCGATAATTTAAAGGCAGGACGAGCTTTTGAGATTAAGGAGATGGAATATGATGATTTTGCTACTGCTTATGCCACCTATAGTTCTCCTGACCATTCGTATGACTTCATCAATGCTTTATGGTTGATTGCGATTGGTAAGAATAAAGCGAAGAATTTCCCTCAATTTGAGCAAGATAGTTTGAATGCCTTATTGCCATCGACCACTATTGCTCAAAAAGGATTGCGTTGTGGTTTGGAGAAAAAATATCGAGAACATTTGGAGCGAACTCGAACGAGAAACGTCCCTACCATATCACCAGAATTTATTGATGAGACACCGTATTTCCAAGAAAAAATGCAGGAATTTATCATCAAATCTAAATTGCAATTGGTGAATGGGGCAGGTTTGATTTTATTATCGGGTCCACCGAGTACGGGTAAATCAGCGTTTTTAAAGTTTATTGCCGCTACCATGAATCGGGAATATTTTGAGCATGCAGCGGATAAATGGCAAACCAAAAACAGTTTAGTAACTGCCATTAAATTTGGTGAATTTGGCCCTTATCAAACGCCTGCTGGATTTACAAAAGCGATTACCACGCCCTACAGTTTAATAAATATAGAAGAAGTCAAAGAATGGCCCGAAGCTTTGCGAAAATCTTTAAATCCATTCTTTGCTGGTAGCAATATTTTTGAAGCACCCGATGGTACTCGCTATCCGATTGGCGATAATATTTTATTATGTGCGGCTGCCAATTTAGGGTCGATGTATCGCCAAGATGACGAACCTTTTACCGCTGATTTCTGGTCAAGAGTAGAAGTAGTAGAATATGATTACGCCCCCGAAAAAGTCAATCGAACTTACTTAGATAACATTCATAAGCCGAGCAGAGATAGGCTATTGACAATGCAAGATTTGATTCGCCAATATTTCTCTTATTCGGATGCCCCTGATGATGTCAGTAAACGTGCCGCTTATTTTGCTCGACAGTTTTTAGAATTCTCTTTATTGCCTAAAACGGATGAAAAGGTCAAGCGAGATAATTTGCAATCTTATATTCGAGAGTATTTTCAAAGTCCAGACGTCTTGGAATCTATTGAAGATTTCAGCCCAGAAGAGGCAACAAAAGTGGCTTTGCGCCGACTAAAAGCGTTCCAAGGTTATACGGTCAAAGAGTTTTTTGATTTGTACGACCATTTTGTGAATGGGCAGCATTTGCGCACTCGTCGTTTGGCTGCTTTGCAAACTTCGGATGTGGAGCGTTATCAATACTTACACTTTTTGATTTTGTCTTTGCGGTATTTGGAAGGTAGCTTGCGGAGGTTACGAATTCAGTTCTATCGCACGGCTGGGCAGACGGAAATTGAGGGGACGAATCGGGAGTTTATTAAGTGTGTGCTTATGTTGGAGTTGTTGGGGTAGGTGGTCCGACAAAATATCTTTTATTTGGAAGAGCGCAGTTTATTTTTACCACGGAGGAACGGAGGACATGGAGGAATACAGCGTTTTTTTGACGAGTATAGTTTAATTTGTTAAAATAGAATTGTTCATTTAGAATTGTCTGAGTATTTATTTTGTTAACTTTAGCAAAAAATAACCATTATGAGTAAACTACCACAAACTGACTTTTATCAAAGTATTCGAACTATTCTTGAAAATGCTCGCAAAAAAGTAGCAGTTTCTATTAATTCTGCTATGATTGAGGCTTATTGGAATGTAGGTCGGAAGATTGTTGAGGAAGAACAAGTGGGTAATGCCTATTCTATTTATGGCGATAAACTAATTCCTAGATTATCAGAACAACTAACTTCTGATTTTGGGAAAGGGTTTAGCTCTTCAAATTTGGCATACTTTCGTAAATTCTATTTGACTTTTCCAAATTTCCACGCAGCGAGTGGAAATTTGAGTTGGACACATTATCGCTTACTTTTAAAAGTGAAGAATGAAAAAGCAAGAATCTTTTACCAAACCGAAGCCGCAGCACAACATTGGAGTACCAGAACACTCGAAAGGCAAATCAATAGCTTTTATTACCAACGATTATTGGCTAGTCAAAACAAAGTGTCCGTTATAAAAGAAGCAACCGATAAAGCGATTCCTCTGCAACCTAGTGACTTGATTAAAGACCCTTATGTTTTTCAATTTCTTCTTAATTTCATTTAAGGTCATATCGCATATTTTTAGCGCAAAATATTCCTCAAAAATACAAACAAATAATTAAAATATATAAATAGATATTTCATCTAAACCAATTTTGGACTTACCTATAATTTTTGATTAAAAAAACCCGTATATTTGTTTAAATCAAAATCAATAAAAAGCTAAAATAACAATGGCTTCCATTCCATTAAAATTTCAATCTTTAGAAGAATTGTTGGGAAACTTACACCAATTAGATAATTCTACCTTGAATTATTTGGTCAATCTATTGAAGAAACTACAAGCGGAAAGAGGGATTTCTGAGGAAAATTTAATGCTCAATGAGCAAAAATTTTGGCAATTGATTGGAAACAAAAGGAAACGGAAAAAATATTACAACCACTTATTAGAGCCTTAGCTGCAAATAATGAAGCTGTCATTTACCAATTTTCTGAAAGGTTAGCCTTCTATCTCTACCAGTTAGATGGGCCTGCGTACACAAAAGCGTTAGAAGCAGATGAATTAGGCTTTTCCGCAGATACTTTTTTGTATGCCAGATGTTTAACGGTTGCCAAAGGAGAAAAATTTTATAAAAAGGTATTGGCTAAACCTGAAAAAATGCCAGTCGGCGAAGACTTTGAAGCATTATTATATGTAGCAGGAACGGCTTATCAACAAAAAACTGGAAAGCCTTATCAATATGTGCCTACCATTAATTATGAATCTTTCTTTAATCAAAAACTCTGGGGAGAAAAAGCGATTGTTTTGTAAAATTTATCAAAACTCAAACCCAGGCATCTGCACCCCCTCCACAAACCATTCTCGTTCAGCACTCTTGATTAAAAGCACACTATTAACTATCTTTACTAAGAGTTATTAAAACAAAATGAAAACGTATGCCCAGCAAACAAGAACTATTAGCAAGTATTCAATGGTTAAAAGAACAAATTCAAGATGATTTAAAAATATCGAATCCAACAGAATTTCAGAAGAAACAACTTAGAATGAGGGTAAAAATTTTAAGAGAAAAAGAGCAGGAATACAGGAAAAAAGAAAAGGAATAATTTTTGTGAAAAACTTAAAAAATTTGATGATGAAAAACATAACTAAAAATATTGATTTATTACTTTCCAAAGTAGCACAATTGGAAGAACATGATTTAACTAAAAAGGAATCAACAAAAATAGCAGATACTTTAGGTAATTTAGCAGACAAATTAGAAGCTAAACTAGCTGAACTAGAGAAAACTAAAAAGGCTGCCTAAAAAATGATTTAAAAATCCTACCAAAGAGGGACCAATTATAGTTTTCTGTAGTTCATCCTAAACGTACTGTAAGCACGTCTCCCGTAGGTTGCTTCTATTAAAAAAGGGCTATAACCATTTAGATTATATCCCTTTTTTTAATAAAAATATTAATACTTGCCAGCCGCAAGAAAAATAGAGGTTTCGGGCTAAAAGTCCTAACCAGCATTTTTTACTATTGATTTACTGCTTCACGACCTTAACCACTGCTCGTTCCCCATCATTCCAAGTCTCTACCAAATAAACACCAGCATCTTCGCCAGACAAGTCAATAGATAAACTGTTAGCATCTGTAGTAATTTCCTGCACCAATCGCCCGAATAAATCAAATACTCGAACCGTTTGTTGCTGAGTTTTCGGAAGTTGTACACTCACCAATCCATTTGTAGGATTTGGAAAAGCGGTAATTCTTGTACTAGTATTTACTTGGTTATTTTCTACAAACCCACCACCACTAACTGGGCTAGAAGGCCCTGACGGTTCTGACGGTCCGCCTGTATCACCACACGTCCAAGTTTCCGTCAATTGGTCAGCACCTAGATTATACAAAGCTCGACAATCGTAATTAGGTAATTCCATACAGTAAAAACCACCATTTTCGTAGTATAATTCACCTAATGTTTCTGTTTGTACAAATAAGAAACTAAACGTCCCTAAATCATACACTTCTACCGTCGTACCTTTACAATCATTTAAGTCAACCACCTCTGCCAACCAAGGGTAAGTTTCAAAGATTCCAGGCGTACTATCATTTCCTCCATCGTCTCCATTACACGTCTGTTCACAAATTTCTACGGTAGGGAAAATAGCTTTGGAGTAATCTACGCCTTTTACGACCGTTTCAAAACAACCGCTAATCGTCGTGCATTTTCCTTTGACAATACCTACCCCCATTACTGCTTGACATAACCCAAAATCTATCCCTTCTAAATCTGTACATGGTTCAGCCACCTCGACTACTGCGACTTCACAATCTCTGGTTCTTGACCAAATCGTTTCTATCAAGATAGCTTCCTTGAAAAAGTCATTACATTGACTGAATCCTGCTATGCCACCATCAAAACAAAAAGCAAAAGTAGAATCACAATTGGTCACCGTTGTAATGCCATCGGAACAGATTGGATTATTTTCTATTGTCACTAAATATTGGACTTTTTGATATTCATAAATCGCAACTTCGCCAATACAAGATTCGCAGAAACTTGGGTGAATATTTAATGCTTCTAAAGGTAAACAAACTTCAGGTGTTGGTACTGTTTGACAATCTGTTTTCTTTGACCAGATTACTTCCAATAATTTCGCTTCTTTAAAGAATTTTTCACATTGAGCAAAACCAGCAATACCGCCATCATAGCAAAATGCGACTGTTGAGTCGCAATGCATCACGGTGGTAATAGCATCCGAACAAGCTTCATTATCTCCAATTGTAACCAAATATGTTTCTCCTTCATAAGTATAAGTGGCTACTTCGCTAATGCATTGGTCACAGTAACTCGGATTGATGTTCAAATCAACCAATGCTTTACAAGTGTCAGGGATTACTATACATTCGCTACTTTCTTTTATAATAACTTCATAAGTTACCGCAGCCTCATCCGAATTAAAACTACCTGGTCCTCCACAAAAACCTTCACTAAAGACTTCATAAGTTGTCGTTTCAGTAGGCGTCACCCAAAAGCCTTTTAAATCTTCTGATTTCGTATTATCAATAGGCGTAATATCAACAGCGGATAATTTTGGTTGACAAGGTTGAACTGGCAGTTCCCCGTTTGGTCCTGATGGACCTAATGGCGGAATAGGAAATTCTTGGACGGCAGGTAGAAATACTGATTCTCCTGCACATATCGTAAAAGTCTCATTTGTTGCACTACTTCCACAATTCCATAAGGTCGTCGAATTTTCTTCTAATAGATTATAGGCTACCCGACAATCGTAGTTTGAGGCATCGGCACAATAAAATGTACCATTTTCAAAATACAATTCATTGCCTTTCGATTGGCAATCTTCGCCTCTTTCGATATAAATAAAAGTAAAAACGCCTGATTGGTAAGCGGTGACCGTTTGATTTTGACAACAGTCCTCCGTGTCCACAATATCACTTAGCCAAGGATAGTCACTAAATTCAGATTGGGCAAAAAGGGAACTACTAAAAGTGGAGATAAGGAATAAGCAACAATAAAAGATTGTTTGAATAGGTGTGTTTTTTTTCATGGTATTTGTTGATTTGTTTATTAATTCCGTGATGAGAATACAAATATACTTTTTCACCATACGAATATAAAACAAAATTCATTAAAATGTAGAAAACAAGCTATATCTACTACTTTTATTAGGGCTAAAACCATCGTATTTGTAAGCAATTGGCAATAATAAGCACACTGATAATAATATGTTAGGGAAAACGAAAGAAATAACCTACGTAAATTCGTGGGGTTAGATAATTCGTGGGGATAGTCCACGATTGCTTTGGTACGCTTCTAATTCATCTTCCAAAACATAAACGCCGACATAATATGGTCGATTGGTTCGTTTAAAAAATTGCGTTTTCACCTGTACTTTTAGTTCATTCCCCTCGATAATATAATCAATAAATGGATGTGCTACTACCTGTCTTTCTTGAAATAATTCTATCATTAACCTCGCTTCTCCAAACCATTGAAAAGGTAAGGCTTGATTATTAGACTTGTTACCCTTTAAATTATAGCCATCTGAAAATATCTTTTTCCGCTATTTTACCTTAAAAAATTCTTTAATAGAAGGACTATTCAAGAATTTTTTAAAGAAAACTATCGAAAAAATCTAAATTTCATATAGCTATTTTCAAAAGGAAACAAGTCTATTGACAAAAAAAGATGGGGTACCAAAAAATTGAGGGGTATTCTCCATCAATGCCGTGCTAGTAGCTGTGTGTAATTGACTTTCTTCTAAAGGATGTACCGCCATGATAACAGCATCTTTTCCATATAAATCAATTGCATCCTTTAATTCGCCCCAAACTCTTCATCCACAAACATTACATTCCGTTGAGGTTGCTTTGAAAATGACGGGTTTATTGGGTGGAATCCGTTGGGCAAATGTAGTAATAGTAGTAAATAGAAGGGTAATAAAAAATAGGTATCCGTCTTTTCATCGTCAATAGTTTAGGGTGATAGCATACTATAAAATTTCAATGAGTAAATGGGTAAATAATGGAAGTCATTCAATGATTAAAACTCGAAATATAATAGATTGAAGCCCCTATTTATTCATTTCATCATTTTTTCATCTACTCATTGAGTATTTACATTAAAACTACTCAATTCTCAAAAAACCTAGTGTCGTTTCCCCTACAAAAGTTGCAAGCTGTTTCAAATTAATGATGATGCCCTGCTCCTTCTTCTCCTTTTTTACTCTGCGCCATCAAGAAATAAGCGCCTTCCGTTACTATTTCTGCATTTTCGGGCAAAGCTTCTAATAATTTCACTTCTGTATATCCAAAGTCTGTCACGCCTTTTAGAACAGGAATTTTCATAAAATGCGTTTCGTCCTCATGTACTTCTTCTTTGACAAAAATGTAGAACAATCCTTTATCAACTGTAATCGCATCATCAGGTAAAGTGGGTACTTTTTTATCATCTAAAATAATCCGTGCTTCTACAAACATCCCTGGTAATAAATTCGCTTTTTCGTCTTTGATTTCTGCATGAACATCTACTGTTCGTTCTTCTCGATTCAAGGCTTTTCCAATGGCAAAAATGTAGGCATTCATTAATTCATCAGGCTGACTTTGTAAGCTAAATTGAATAATTTGCCCTTCTTTGATATACGGCAAATCTTTTTCAAATACTTTTAAGTCAATGTGCAAATGATGATTGTCTACAATTTCAAACAAGCTCATTTCTGGTTGTACAAATACCCCTGTATTGGCGCTAATTTCTCGAACGTAGCCATCCATTGGACTTCGTAAAGCTATCGTGGAATACAACTTATCCGAAGGAGTACCTAAACCCAATAATTGCAATTTGGATTTTAGTCCTTTTAATTTCGCCTGCGCAATAGCTCTTTCAGATTCTATTTTATCCAATTGCTTTTTAGGCGATATTTCTTTAGCCACCAAATCCTTTAAGCGGGCCATCTCTTTATTAAGGTATAATAGCTTACCTTCTGTTTCTAAATATGCTTGCTGCCAATCAATGAAGGCTGGGTTTTGTAAACGTGCCAAGATTGTTCCTTTTTTTACTCGCTGACCAGGCTGCACACTAATTTGCGTTATTTTACCTGCTACCATCGCACTTACATCTGCTTTATTCTGCGGAGGCAGTTCCAATTCTCCATTAACCTTGACCGTTGAGTTTAGATTTTTTTGTTCAAATCCACCTAGCTTCAAGCCAATTTTGTCCATTTGTAGAGCGGTTAACCCTACTTCATCGGCTCCGTGTTCTTCCATTGCTACGTGTGCATGTGCATCTTCGCCGTGGTCGTGGTCTCCATCTACATCATGGTCGTGGGTATGGGTGCAACTCATTAAGAGAATACTATAAAATAAAATTATGACTATATTTTTCATTTTCTTAATATTATTTTCGATGGTTTAAGTCTCCAGACTTGAACCTAATATCTGGTCGTCTCCTGACGACCGTTTAGTTTTCAATACGGTCGTCAGGAGACGACCAGATACCGATTTCAAGTCTGGAGACTTGAAATATCGGACGTTTTTCTAGTTGATATATTTCAATTCCACCTGCTTCAACTGCACATCTCGTAATAAAGTCAAATAATCCAAGCGATATTTAATTTGTACTTCCAACCGTTGTTGATATTCCAGATAAGTCGCTTCGCCAGCTCGAAAAGCAGCTTGAAAAAATTCGCTATCTGATGCCGAATTAGGCAATAATTCTGTTTGATAAAAATCAATATTGTCCAATAATTGCTGTATTTGTAACTGTATTTTTTGCTGTTGTTGATTCAATTGGCTCAAAGCCAAATCTTGCTGTTGTTCCTGTATTTTTAAACCCAACTGAGCAACTTCTATTTTCTGTTGTTGCGCTTGCTTAAAAAGCGGAACATTCACGCCGACTTGATAACCCAAAAACAAAAATTCACCTGCTACTCTTTGTAATCTTAAGCCTGTATTTAACTGAGGCGTTAGTTGCTGTTTATTGACTGTAATTTGAGCTTTTGCCAATGCTGCTTGCTGTTGGTAATAATTAACTAATGGGTGATTCGTCAAATCTGTATTTGCACTTTTTTGAGGAATCGGTAATTCCTCCAACTTCACTTCAAAAAGGGTATCTGCTAATAAATAAGCATTGAAATTAAGTAATGCGCTTTCATAACTTTGTTGTGCTTCCCGTTGCTTTAAAGTAATGCTACGTTTTTTCGCTTTTGCTGCTAATACTGGTGTTTTACCCGTTTCTCCTGCCTCCAATCTTTGCTGGCTGACTAGTTCCAAATCATTATAAGTCGAAGCCAATTTTGCCCATTCTTGTTGCTGTTGTTTTTGATAAATTAGGGCATAATAAGCTTGGGTCACTAACAAATCAATATTCCTTTCCGTCAAGGCAATTTTTGATTGGACTGCATTGGCTTGCTGTTGATACAATTCTTGGTTGGCTCGATTGACTTTTGGTAGGTTAAAATTTTGTTGAATACCCAAAGAATGGACGCCGCTATTTCTAGAAAAATCGTACTCATCGCTACTCAGCATAATCTGCGCCAAAGGGTGACTTGATTTTATACCCGCTAGTTGCTGTGCTTGCTCGATTTGTAGTAATTGATTTTGTAAAACAGGATAATTTTGACGCGCTTTTTGAATCGCACTTTCTAAAGAAATCGTTGCTGTTTGTCCTGTCAAACCAAGTCCAAAAAATAATAAACCAATCGTCAATCCATTCGGTAATATCTTCTTTTTCCCTTTTTCAAAAAAGTAGTATAAAACAGGTAGGACAATCAACGTTAAAAAGGTAGCCGACAATAATCCACCAATGACTACGGTCGCTAAAGGTTGTTGTACTTCCCCTCCAGCAGAGTTAGAAAATGCCATTGGAAAAAAGCCTAAAGAAGCGACTGCGCCAGTTAATAAAACAGGTCGTAATCGAACGGAAGTACCTTCTCGAATTCGTTCCATAACATCCGTGACGCCCTCTTTTTTGAGTCGATTAAAATAAGCTATTAAGACAATTCCATTTAGGACTGCTACTCCAAAAAGGGCAATAAAACCAACCCCTGCGGAGATGCTAAAAGGCATGCTTCTAAAATATAACGCCCAAATACCACCAATAGCAGACATCGGGATTGCCGTATAAATTAAGAGCGCTTGCCAAATAGAATTAAAAGTCAAATATAACAGTACAAATATCAACGCTAAGGCTACAGGCACCGCAATCATTAAGCGTTTTCTAGCACTTTGCAAATTCTCAAAAGAACCACCGTACGTCACATAATAACCTGCTTGCAAGCCTAATTCTTTTTCCAATTTTTGCTGAATATCCATCACTAAACTTTCTTCATCCCGACCTCTAGCGTTCACGCCAATCGTAATTCTTCTTTGAGTATTATCTCTAGAAATTTGGGTAGGGCCTTCCTCAAAACGAACGGTGGCTAATTCTTCCATCGGTACTTGATTTCCGTTGGGTAAGGGGATGTATAGATTTTTTAAATCATCAATACCCTGTCTAAACTGTTCGTCTAAACGTAGCACTAATTCAAAACGTTTTTCACCTTCAAAAATATAGCCTGCTTGTTCGCCCGCAAATCCTGTTCGAATGTATTGGTTTAAAATCGCTGCATTGACGCCATATTTTGCCATTTTTGCTTGGTTATAATCGACGACCATTTGCTGCAAACCAGCAGTTGGTTCTACTTGAATATCCCCTACTCCATCCAACGTTTCAATTAAATGTTCTGCTTCTTTGGCTTTAGCTGCTAATACCCCCAAATCTTCCCCATAAATTTTGATGGCAATATCTTGTCGAACCCCCGTCATCAATTCGTTAAACCGCATTTGAATCGGTTGGGTAAATTCGTAAATCACCCCAGGAAATTCATTCATTTTGGCTTCCATTTTTTCAAAGAGTTCTTCTTTCGTTTTACCAGAAGTCCATTCTGATTTTGGTTTAAGAATAACAAAAATATCCCCTGCTTCCAGGGGCATAATATCCGTTGGAATTTCAGCCGTTCCAATCTTTGTCACCACTTTCTCTACTTCTGGGAAGTTGTCTAATAAGATGTTTTGTAATTCCGCAGAAACTTCCACGCCTTGAGCGATAGAACTACCCGAAGGTAAAATTTGGTGCAAAGCAAAATCGCCTTCTTCCAAAGTGGGTAAAAATTCTCCACCCATGCGACTAAAAACCAATAAACTCCATGCAAATAAGGCAACCGTCGCAAAAAACACTACATATCTAAATTTCAAAGCCAATTCTAAAATGGGTTGGTAAAAACGATTGATGACCGACATGATTTTATCAGCGATGGTTGCTTTTGTGGATATATGCCTATCCAAAAATAGCGATGCCATCATCGGGACATAAGTCAAAGATAAAATCAACGCCCCCAAAATGGCAAAACTTACTGTCTGCGCCATTGGCTTAAACATTTTGCCTTCGATACCAATTAAAAACAAAATCGGGATGTAAACAATCAGAATAATAATTTCCCCAAAAGCAGCAGATTTTCTAATTTGGGTAGATGCCGATAAGACCTCATTATTCATCTCTCCTCGACTCAATTGTTGCCCGCCTTTTCGCACGCCTAAATGATGTAAAATGGCTTCGACTATAATCACCGCACCATCGACAATTAAGCCAAAATCTATCGCTCCTAAACTCATCAAGTTGGCAGACACCCCAAATACCCGCATCATGGATAAAGCAAATAGCATCGCTAGTGGAATCACCGATGCGACAATTAAACCTGCTCTTAAATTTCCTAATAATAAAACCAGTACAAAGACGACAATTAAGCCTCCTTCTATTAAGTTCGTAACGACTGTTCGGGTCGTTCGATTCACCAATTTAGTTCTATCTAAATACGGTTCGATTATCACACCTTTGGGTAAGGATTTCTCGATTTGTAACATCCGCTCTTTCACTCTAGCCGTTACTTCTGCCGCATTTGCGCCTTTCAACATCATTACTTGCCCAGCCACGACTTCTCCTTTTCCATTAAAAGTAACCGCACCAAATCGGGGAGCATGTCCAATCTTTACTTGAGCTACATCTTTTACCAAAATGGGTAACCCGTCCAGATTTTTCACCACTACTTGCTCAATATCACTCATCGTTTTTAATCGCCCTTCTCCTCTAATAAAATAGGTGTAATGCTTTTTTTCTATATACGAACCACCTGCATTGGCATTGTTCTGAGCTAAGGCTGCATATAATTCATCCAAAGTAATCCCCATACTTTTTAGTTTATCGGGATTAAATGCTACTTCATATTGTTTGAGGTGTCCTCCTGAACTGTTGACTTCTATCACCCCTTCTATGCCTACCAATTGTCGTTTGACGACCCAATCTTGCAAACTCCGCAATTCTGTGGAAGAAAACTCTTTTTCATAACCTTCATCTACATATAAAATATACTGATAAATTTCGCCCAAACCTGTGGAAACTGGGCTCATTTCGGGGTCGCCCAAACCTTCAGGAATATCCTTTTTAGCTGCTTCAATTCGTTCATTAATCAACTGTCGGGCAAAATAAATATCCACTTCTTCTTTAAAAACAACCGTAATGACCGATAAGCCAAAACGAGAAACGGAACGAACTTCTAGCACGCCAGGTACATTCCCCAATGCCATTTCTAGCGGATAAGTAATTAATTGTTCGACTTCTTGGGCAGCCAACGTTGGTGCATTGGTAATAACTTGCACTTGATTGTCCGTAATATCAGGCACGGCATCAATCGGCAATCTTTGCACATTATAAATACCCCATCCAATAAGCCCGATAACGGCAAGCATTACAATCAGCTTTTGTCGGATGGAAAAAGCTATTATTTGGTCTATCATGGTTTAAAACGGTTCACGGTTCACGGTATACGGAACACGGTCTATCGTAGCTTATCAAACTGATTTACTAAATCTCAATTCAAATAGTAAGCGTTATCATTGATTTGCTAAACTTTTAAAAGTTTAACAAATCTGTCCAACTACTGCTACGAAATCATAAAAAAAGGCATAATACTCCTGTAAAAATCAACTTAGGAAAAGGCTGGTGGATGTACCATATTGGATAGAAAGCCACTTAAATAAAAAGGGCTTTGGTAAGAAATAGTGGGTAAGAAAATAGTCGTTGACCATTCAAAATCTAGTAAAAAAGAAGTTGGTATCATCAAATCAACAAAACCATTCATTGTTTGCAAAGGCAATTGATGATGGTCTTCTTCGTGGTCAACGTCTGCATGTTGATTGCTATCTATAAAATGTTGGTATAAAAATTCAAACAGCGTAATAGATAAATTTTGTAATTCCGCTTCTGCTTTATGTTCTTGATAATGCTCCTTTAACTCCCCTAAATACACCAATTGGCTAAAATCCGTGCGAGGGATAAAGCTGCCAATGAGCATATAAAAAGCAAGTAATAAAGCGGCTATTTTCAAGATTTAGAGTTATTGATTTAGTTACTCAACGTAAAAATAAGAATTAGTATGCATAAATTTGATATTTTATGCTAATTTGAAATAAGTCCAAATTAATGTAATCTATTTTCCGTCTATGCATTTGTGGCCATTCAGCCTCTCCGCCTCCAAGCCTTTATACCTCTCAACCTTTTACTCCCAATCCATCCATTGCAACCGAACCGCATTCAAAATAGCCAAAAACGCCACACCAACATCTCCAGGTTTTCTAAACCGCTAATTCGTTTTTTTAGGTTAAATCTTTTCCCGCATGCTTTAAAGTTTGCGACTTCTTTTGCTGCTACTAGAAAATTTGCTTTTAAGACCGTTTCACAAATCGCCGTTAATTATCGAACAGGTTCTCTAAGTAGGCAATACAAAAATCAATCATTCTCTGCTAAAACACCAAAAGCAGGTGACAGATTTCCCTATTATCAAGCAAATGGTAAAAGTGTTTTTGGATGGTTTCAGAATACTTATTTTCATGCCCTTTATTTCTATACTTCCGAAGACTCAGCTACAACTCAACAATTAACTAATTATTTTAAACTCGCCAAAATTCATGTCTTCTTACATCCTTTGCCAAAAGAAACTTATTCCACACTTTTTGAAGATTTAGACATAACAGAAAAAGCGATATTTATCGTTCGTCCAGATATGTATATTGGTTATCGTAGTAGTGTGGTCGATTTAGCAGATTTGGAAATCTATTTTGAGCAGCATTTAAGTTTGGTCTAGAAAAAGCGGTTTCCATCTCTCTTCTCTACTCTCGCATCTCTACTCTTTTGCCTTATAATCTTCTCTAGGTGGATTAAATACATCAATAATTTTACAATCCGTTAAAGCTCTTCCAGAATGTGGCTTATTACCAGCAATAACGATAACATCTCCTGCTCTACATATTTTTGTAACACCGTCAACGGTCATTTCAAATTCGCCTGTAATAATATTGGTAATTTGTTCGTGTGGGTGATGGTGTTCAGGTAAATCATGACCAGCTTTGACGGTTACGTGCATCACCGATAGTTGGTCGGTGTGAATCATTTTAGCGGTGTAGCCACCGATTATTTCAAAGTCTGGTAAATTTGTTGTTGTTAGGAACATAAGTTATATTTTTCGCAAGATACGACTTCTTTTAAAATGCTTAATTTCGCAGGCTAATTTTTTTTTAATAAAAAAGTACTAAAAAATGGATGCAGCAGCTCTTTCAATTTATGCTTTTGGCATCTATGAAATGATAGCAGGGCTTGGCTTTTTATGCTTTCCAAATTTAATACTTTCTTTTTTTAAAATAGAAAAAACGGTAGAACCTTGGATTAGAATGGTTGGTATTCTAGCTATTTTAATAGGGTTTTATCATTTCAAAATTGGACAATTAGCCATCATCCAATTATATTGGGTGACTATTTATGCAAGGATAGGATTCATCTGCTCTATTATAGGTTTAGTGAGTACTAAGCAAGCTCCTAGCCAATTAATTTTATTTAGTATTGCTAGTATTTTGTCAACTATTTGGACCTATTTCACATTGATTTATTAGTTCTACTTTGCCACTTTAGGATTTTCTCATCGGACGACGACAGTCATCCGACGAGAAAATTCTCCCAGTCGGATGGCTATCGCCGTCCGATTGGAAGAATTAGGCTAGTGTCCCAAAGTAGAGTTAGGCAGCATTAAACAGATTTAAATGAACAAAAAAATAAAACAACTAACTCATACAGAAACGGTCAATCTATCCAAAACATTTCCTGTAGTCGTCATTTGTGAAGACTTCCAAAGTCCAGAAAATATAGGCATGACGTTTCGAATTGCAGATGCAATGGGTGTGGCTCATTTATATTTGACAGGCAATAGTCCAACTTTACCTCATCGAAAAATCACTAAAACTGCTCGGTCAGCAGATAAACGAGTCCCTTTTAGTCACCGTTTAGATACCGCTGGTTTATTACAACAATTAAAACAGGAAGGCTATACTTTAATTGGTTTAGAAATCACCAATCAAAGTGCAGATATTCGGAAGTTTGATTTTGTTAAATTGGATAAAATTGCTTTTATTGCAGGTGCAGAACGGTATGGCATTTCAGAATCAACCTTAGCTGTTTTAGATGCTACCGTATTTATTCCAATGTATGGCGTTGGTACTTCTATGAATGTGGTAACGGCTTTGTCTATTGGGTTGTATGAAATTACGAAGCAGATGGAAAAAAATTAATAGCTGCATTTTATTCATTATTCATTATTTTTGCCCTAGTGTTTAGTCCAGATTGAAATGTCGAGTGGATAAGTCGCTCGTAACCGCCAAATTCATTTGGCTGGTTCAGACATTAAGTAGAATCAGCCAAATGAATTTGGCGATTACAAATCACCCTTCATTTCAAACATGACAGACTACTAGTATTGGTTCTACTGAAAAAGGTCGATTTTGGAACAGGTGTCGGACACTTATCATATGTAAATGATTCGATTTTAATAATTAAAACATCTGTATTTTATTAAATCAAAGTGTCCGACACCTTTTTTCAGTAAGACCTAGTATTTAATTTGATAATAAAAAGAAGTCCATATAATCAATGACATTCAGCCAAATACTCAACGACGTAAAAAAGAAGCAATACAAACCTGTTTATTTCCTTCATGGCAATGAATCCTATTTCATTGATGCCATCGCTGATTATATTGAAAAAAACGTTTTATCAGATGGCGAAAAATCTTTTAATCAAACCATTTTATACGGTAAGGAAATAGAGTTTAAGCAAGTGGTAGATACCGCTCGACGGTATCCGATGATGGCGCCTTATCAGGTCGTTATTATTAAAGAAGCGCAAGAAATGCGGACACTAAAACAATTGATCACTTACATCGAACAACCTGCCCAGACGACTATTTTAGTGATTTGCCACAAGCATAAACGCTTTGATAGTCGAACTAAATTAGGAAAACTCTTAAAAAAGAAAGCAGTCGTTTTTGAAGCTAAAAAACTGTATGACAACCAATTACCAGATTGGATTCATAATTATTTGCAGGATAAAGGCTTTACGATTAAACCTGCTGCCACGGCTTTAATAGCGGAGTATCTAGGCACAGATTTATCTAAAGTCGTCAATGAATTAGATAAATTGGCTATCAATCTACCGAAAGGTACGAATATCACTCAACAACATATTCAAAGCAATATTGGCATCAGTAAAGATTATAATGTTTTTGAATTACAAAAAGCTTTAGGGCAAAAACAGGTCACTAAGGTCAATCGAATCGTTAAATATTTTGGTGCGAATCCCAGAAAGAATCCAATGGTTATGATGGTCGGTTCTTTGTATAATTATTTCAGCAAAATTTATATGTTGCATTTTTTGCGAAATTCGGGCGACCCAGCTATTTTAAAAGCTTTAAAACTGGGGTCGAGTTTCTTTTTAAGAGAGTACAAAGCGGCGGCTCGAAATTATACTAGACCGCAAACGGAAAAGGTATTGTCTATTTTAAAGGAATACGATTTAAAATCTAAGGGCGTGAATAATAATACGATGCATAATCCTGATAGTGAGTTGATGAAGGAGCTGGTTTGGCGGATTATGAATGTATAAAATAAAAAAGGAGGTACTTCAAAAGCACCTCCTTTTCTATTTTATCGCCGACTATAATTCGGCGCTTCCTTAGTAATCGTAATATTATGCGGATGACTTTCTTGATAACCCGCTGCGGTAATTTGTACAAATTGCGCTTTCTGTAAATCAGGAATTGTTGCCGCTCCACAATAGCCCATACCTGCTCGTAAACCACCAACATATTGCACCATCACTTCTGCTAAAGTCCCTTTAAAAGGCACTCTGCCTTCAATGCCTTCTGGTACTAATTTTTTAATATCATCCTCTACATCTTGGAAATAACGGTCTTTAGAGCCTTTTTGCATCGCTCCTAAAGACCCCATTCCTCGATAGATTTTAAATTTTCTGCCTTCATAAATAATCGTTTCCCCTGGTGCTTCCGCTACACCTGCGAATAAGGAACCTGCCATAATGGTATTTGCTCCAGCAACCAAGGCTTTCACAATATCTCCAGTATAGCGAATCCCACCATCACCGATAATCGGCACACCCGACCCTTTAATGGCAGAAGCTGCTTCATAAATAGCAGTTAATTGAGGGACACCGACACCTGCTACCACTCTCGTCGTACAGATACTACCAGGACCAACCCCTACTTTCACCCCATCTGCACCCGCATCTACTAATGCCTTTGCCCCTGGTCCTGTAGCCACGTTGCCACCAATTACTTGCAAATCAGAATATTCTCTTTTTACTCGTTTAACTGCATCCAAAACCCCCTTGGAATGTCCATGTGCCGTATCTAAACAAATCACATCTACCCCAACTTCTACTAATGCCGCTACTCTTTCCAACATATCCGCAGTTACCCCAACAGCAGCACCAACAACCAATCTTCCAAAGGAATCTTTGCAAGAATTAGGATAATTCTGCACCTTCATAATATCCTTATAGGTAATCAAGCCTTCCAGTTGATTGTCTTTTCCAACAACTGGTAATTTTTCAATCTTATGCTTTTGGAGAATATCTTTGGCTAGTTCTAAAGTTGTTCCAACAGGCGCAGTAATTAAGCGTCCTGTTGTCATCAATTCAGTAATTGGTCGAGCATTATTCCGTTCAAATCGCAAATCCCGATTGGTCAAAATACCAATCAATTTATTATGACCATCGACAATTGGAATACCGCCAATACTAAATTTTTTCATTAAGGCTTGGGCATCGCCCACCGTTGCATCTCTTCGCAAAGTAACGGGATCGATAATCATCCCACTTTCTGACCGTTTTACACTACGTACTTGTTCTGCTTGGGCTTTAATACTCATATTTTTATGAATAATCCCAATCCCTCCTTGTCGTGCAAGGGCAATCGCCAATTTATTATCTGTGACGGTATCCATCGCTGCTGAAACCACAGGCAAATTCAATCGAATTGAACGAGTTAATTGCGTACTAATATCTACATCTCTTGGTAAAACCTCGGAATAGGCAGGAGCTAGGAGCACATCATCAAAGGTTAATGCTTGTCCTAGAAATTTACTGGTTGGTGTTTTTAGCTTTTCCATGCGCAAAGGTATGATATTTGAAAATTCTGAAAAACCTTTGGGGCAATAAAAATTAAAATGAAAATAAAATTTAGAAAATATCCTTTCTCTTTTACACTTTTTTGTTCTTTTACACCAAATTTATTTTTTCAATAAGGAATTCGGTATTAGCCTCCCATCTTGGTAATCCTGAAAAATCCTGTTATCATGTAAAATCATGTTTCCCGAAGAATATTTTATGCAACAGGCTTTCAGACAAGCCGAAAAAGCTTTTGATGAAGGCGAAGTACCCGTTGGTGCAGTCATCGTTTGTAATGATTTGATTATCGCCAAAGCGCATAATCAAACAGAATTACTAACCGATGTAACGGCGCATGCGGAAATTATTGCGTTGACTTCTGCTTCCGAATATTTGGGTAGCAAATACTTACAAGAGTGTACCATGTATGTCACCTTAGAACCTTGTGTGATGTGCGCAGGCGCTTTAGCTTGGGCACAATTGGGGCGATTAGTTTTTGGCGCTAGTGATGAAAAAAAAGGTTTTTTTAGGTATGGAAAAGAATTATTACATCCTAAAACGGTGGTTTTACAAGGTGTTATGGAAACGCAATGTGGGGGATTGATGACGGAGTTTTTTAAGCGTAGGCGGTAGAACTGTAGAGTTAGCAGTGGCAGTGGGCAGTCAGCAGTGGCAGTACGTTGCATTGTTTGGAAAATAAAAAAGGGAGCTAAACCATACGGCTTAACTCCCCTTTTATTAATGCTTACTAAGCATTTTATGCTTTATATCCTTGAATTAACAAAGATACTTCATTGCGTAACACTTCGATAAATCCTTTTTCAATTGAAAAAGTCAATTTTTCACCACTTCCTTTTGTAATCTCAACTGGACCTTCTGCCAATGCAGATACTAAAGGTGCGTGATTATTTAAAATCTGAAATTGACCATTAATGCCAGGAACCTTTACAGATTTGATTGGTCCTTCAAAAACAGCCACATCTGGTGTTAAAACTGAAATATTCATTTTTTCGGTTATCTGTTATCGGTTGTCGGTTTACTAACATACGACAACTGTTAAATTTGAATAACTTGTCAACTAACAACTGCCAACCGACAACTGTCAACTGACAACTGAATTACGCTACTTCTGCTAACATCTTCTCTCCTTTCGCTTTCACGTCTTCGATGTTACCTTGTAAGTTGAAAGCCGCTTCAGGGTATTGGTCCATCTCACCGTCCATAATCATAGTGAAACCTCTAATCGTTTCTTCTAAAGATACGATTACGCCAGGCATTCCTGTAAACTGCTCTGCTACGTGGAATGGCTGAGATAAGAAACGTTGAACTCTTCTTGCTCTACCTACAACTGCTTTATCCTCGTCAGACAATTCTTCCATACCCAAAATGGCAATAATATCTTGCAATTCGTTATATCGTTGTAATAAGTTCTTTACTCTTTGTGCACAGTTATAGTGCTCATCACCGATAATCGCTGGATCTAAGATACGAGAAGTTGAATCTAGAGGATCCACCGCTGGGTAAATACCTAAAGAAGCAATCTTTCTACTCAATACCGTCGTTGCATCTAAGTGAGCAAATGTGGTTGCTGGAGCTGGATCCGTTAAATCATCCGCAGGTACATATACTGCTTGTACAGAAGTAATAGACCCTCTCTTAGTAGAAGTAATTCTTTCCTGCATCAATCCCATCTCTGTTGCCAAGGTTGGTTGGTAACCTACCGCTGATGGCATCCGTCCTAAAAGTGCGGATACCTCAGAACCTGCTTGTGTGAAACGGAAAATGTTATCTACGAAGAACAAAATATCTCTACCACCTGTTGGGTCGCTTAAATCTCCATCTCTATAATACTCTGCCATTGTCAAACCAGACAATGCTACTCTTGCTCTCGCACCAGGAGGTTCGTTCATCTGACCAAATACTAAGGTTGCTTTAGAAGACTTTAAAGCTTCTAAATCTACTTTCGTCAAATCCCATCCACCTGCTTCCATAGAATGCTTGAAGTCTTCACCGTAGTTGATTACATCAGATTCTAAGAATTCTCGCAATAAATCATTTCCTTCTCTTGTTCGCTCTCCTACTCCTGCGAATACAGAAATACCTTCATATACTTTGGCAATATTATTTACCAATTCCATAATCAATACCGTCTTACCTACACCTGCACCACCGAACAAACC
>JBGCFJ010000099.1:0-6235 GCA_045106885.1 Saprospiraceae bacterium | reverse complement strand
TTTAATGTTAATGCCTATTTTTGGTTTCTCCCAAGCCATGGCACCTGTTGTCGGCATCAATTATGGCGCAAAAATATACGATCGAGTAAAATCTTCCTTTTCTATATTTACCAAAGCTAGCACAGTTTCCTTAATCTTTTTATGGGTTTTAGAAATGTTATTCCCAGAAGTTATTTTAGGTTGGATGCTACCTGATGCGAATCTTCGACCGCAAGATATTCTGAATTTTAGAATACAAATGGCGACTTACCCTGTTTTTCCTTTCTTCTTTATGGGGACGACCCTTTTCCAATCTATAGGAAACGCCAAAGTAGCAGGCTATATGCTAGTAGTTAGAGAATTAGCATTATTTGTTCCTTTGGTTTTATTACTACCTTACACTTATGGAATTGATGGAATTTATCATGCTATTGCGCCTACTAATTTAATCGTATTTGTAGTTGCTTTTTTCTTAATACGAAGAGAATTTAGAAAATGGACGAAACCAGATTTTCATCTGGATGCTGTAGGGTAGGAGGATATTTTCCAAATCTAAAATACAGGAAATAAAAGATGTGATAATTTTGATTGAGTAACTTAAGTTGCGAACAATTGTTAGATTGTGATATTGTTGCCGTTCTGATTAACCTTGGATTCGAGATTTTAGTCCCACTAGCAATATAACCATTTCAACTTCTTCATACTTTGCCTTAGTTATCTTGCTATCTTCATAGACCTTCCCATCCGCTTCGCGGTTCACTCACTTGAATGTTTCCAAAACATTCACCCTTTGGGAACGTTCGTTCATCCTGTAAAAAAATAAGAAGCAAGTCCGATATTTATTAAGTTTAAAAACTGGTTACGTGCAGCATTAACCAAATGAGTTAATGTTATAAGCCTGTTATTGCTTAATACTATCGGACTCCTTCTCCAACATAACCTCGGTTAGATTGGGACGTCATATAAAAGTAAAACAACAAATTACAAATTGGAAAGGGGCATCTCAAAATGCGGCATTAAAAGTACCTCAGACCAGAGGTCTAAGTCACAAGCGACAATTTGAGAGGCGCCCAATTGGAAAAGAGAAGAATTACTTTTGATTAATCTATCTTATAAAAGTTAATCTGCAAGTAATTCTTCTGATAATTAACAATAGTTAATCGTGAATTTATTACCATTTTATCAAAATGATAATAGAGTTAGCTAAAGGTATTTTAAAATCTTATAGGTAAAATAATTGAGGACTTTTATTTTGGGAGGAAAATCTTGTGCCGTTTTTATTAACCCAAAGATGAACTTATCTTAGCTTAAACACCGTCAAAAAATGAGCTTGTTGTGACAAAGAAAAATAGATTTTTTTTCCTATTTCTAGAAAATATAACCCAATTAAATTGATGTTTAAAAATATATGATGTTAGAATTATATTTTTTTTAGTTGTAGATCAATAATTTGTATATGGTATTAATATATACTTGTGTTTGTTAATTGCCTTATTATTTGAGCGGATTAAAAAGTGTGACTAAAATTTGTTGGTATAAGCAATAAAAAATTGAATTTTTTTTAAAAAAAACCTTAAAAATAGAATTTTATCTTTTTTTATTTGCTAAATAATGGCAAATACATTTTTTGTTAGAAAATATGATTTTGTTGATTTTTAAAATAAAAAATGGTTGATTTATTCCATTGAAAAATATTATTGGTTTTATTTCAAATAGGCTAATGTTTCTTTCCTTTTAATTATTTTTAAACCTATACTCGCTAAAAACTCTTATCATAAAAAATATCATAATGATTGCAAAAAAGCCAGATAATTCTGTAGTTTTGCAGAATGAAAATAGCTTGTTTCAATTTTTTAATTAAAATTTAGTTTTTTTCTAACAAATAATAATCCTATCCATATATCACTTACACTAAAAATGGCTGTGAAAGAGCAGCTCACTTCCTCCTACGAACATCTATAAACAGATAAGTTATTAAATCCCTTTTAATCGATTTTTAAGACTGTAACAAACAAACTTTACAATAATTTAAGATTTATTTTTTATTTAAGTTATACAACAAATTGAAATTTGTGCTAAGCTTTTAAGAAAAGTACCAGAGGTTGTTTGAATGATGAACTAACCGATTTTTAAGAAATATGGTTGACGAATTAGTTTTTTAGGTGTTTTATGACACTGAGCCTTAACCAACTATTTCCCAATCAGATACTCAATACTTTTTTTACATTAAAAAACAATTTTGCTTGATGAAAAAGTTAATTTTTACACTATTAGCTATCACAATGGGCTTAACATCTTACGCCCAAACAACCCTCAAAGGGTCAGTCATTGATGATGAGTCCAAAGAGGCTTTAATTGGTGCATCTGTTTTAGTCGCTGGTACAAGTACTGGTACAATTACAGATATTGATGGAAACTTCTCTTTACAGACAGACGCTTCTACTGGAACGCTTGAGATTTCTTACACAGGATATGAAGCGATGAAACTAGCTTTCGACGGTTCTACTGACTTTGGTAAAATGTCAATGGGAACGAATGCTTTCGGTTTAGGTGAGGTAGTCGTTACTGGTGTAATGGATATCGTACAAGACAGAAGAACGCCTGTTGCTGTGTCTACGATTACAACTGCTGAGATTCAGGCAAAAGGCGGAAACGTTGAATTTCCTGAATTGATGAAAGCTACTCCTTCTATCTATGTAGCTAACCAATCTGGTGGTTATGGCGATTCTGAAGTATTCACTAGAGGTTTTGACCAAACAAATACGGCATTCTTATTAAACGGACAACCTATCAACGGTATGGAAGATGGTAAGATGTACTGGTCTAACTGGTCTGGTATGACAGACGTTGCTACTGCTGTACAAGTACAAAGAGGATTAGGTTCTTCTAAATTAGCGATTTCTTCTGTTGGTGGTACGACGAATATTATCATGCGTCCAACTGCTCAAAAGAAAGGTGGTTCTATTGCTTATTTATTAGGTAACGATAATTATAATAAAGTTACGGCTAGTTATAATACTGGAATGATGAATGATAAATTCGGTGTTTCTGTATTATTTTCTCACTGGCAAGGTGATGGCTGGGCTGACGGTAACGAAGGTCAAGGTCAAAGTTATTTCATTTCTGCTGGTTATAAAGCAAATGATAGAAATACTTTCAGTTTCTTATTAACTGGTGCACCTCAATGGCACAATCAAAACTTTAGAAAGAGAATTTCTAATCACTTTGATGATGCAGGTAACTTCAATATCAAGTATAATAATAACTATGGTTATTTAGATGGTGAATTAATTACTTCAAGAAGAAACTTCTACCACAAACCAGTTGCTAACTTAAACTGGGAATTCAATATTGATGAGAAGACACAGTTTTCTACGGTATTATACGGTTCTTGGGGTCGTGGTGGTGGAACTGGTGGTATTGGCGACAGAGCTAATCGTTCTTTCACTTCTGAAGGATTATGGGATTTTGATGCTATCCAAGCAGCTAATATCGAAGATAACGGTTCTGAGGAATATGTGTTGAGAGCTTCTATGAACAATCACTCTTGGTATGGTGCGGTAATGAATTTCCAGAAAGAATTGACAGATAACGTGTCTCTTAGTTTAGGAGCGGATTTAAGAACTTACCATGGTGACCACTTCCGTCAAGTAGCGAACTTATTAGGTGCGCCTTCTTACTCTCAAAGAGGTTCTACAAGATACCCTGCTAGAGATGTAACGGCTGTTTTTAAAGCTGGACCATGGTCTTCTTTAACTAACTTTGCGGAAGGAGATGAGCGTATTGCTTATAATAATGAAGAAACAATTAGCTACGGTGGTGTTTTTGGACAGGTAGAATATTCTAACGAAAAGATTTCTGTTTATGCACAAGGCGCATTGTCTAATCAATCTCACGTAAGATTTGAAATCTTTAATGAAACTAGAGATAATGAAGAGTCTGCAAAGGTGAATAACATGGGATATAACTTAAAGACAGGAATTAGTATCTCTCCAGATGCTAATAATAGTTTTTACTTTAACACAGGTTATTACCAAAGACAACCTTTCCACGATAATATCTACTTGAATTTCTCTAACTTCGTGAACCCAGTAACGCAAAGCGAAAAGATTTTCGGTTTAGAAGGTGGTTGGAAATATGCTAATAGAAATTTCTTAGCGAACGTTAATGTTTATAGAACTTCATGGAAAAATAGAACGAATACTTCTGTAATTGATAATGATGAAGAAGTAGATGGTGTAATTTTCCCTAATGGTGGATTTATTAACTTGACGAATTTGAACCAGTTACACTCTGGTATCGAAATTGATTTCAAATATAACTTGAATAGTAAAGTTACTGTTAAAGGTTTCACTTCTATTGGTAGCTGGAAATATGCAGATACGACGATTAGAGATGTATATGATGATGAAAGAAATATCGTTTCTTCTTCTCCAGATTTAGATATAGATGGTATCCGCGTTGGTGGTGCTGCACAAACTACAGTTGGTTTAGGTGCGGATTTAAAATTAGTAGATGGCTTGAAATTAGATGTTGACTACTTATTCTTCGATAAGTTATACTCAAGAATTGGTGCAGGAACAGATGAATTAGAATTACCATCTTACGGAATAATGGACTTAGGTTTAAGTTATAACTTTAACTTAGCAAATGGTAAATTATTGACTTTCCGAGCAAATGTATTTAATGCTTTAGGTAAGGAATATATTTCTATTTCAACAAGTTCTATTCCTGCTAGTTCTAACGAATCAGAAAACTGGAATGGTGTGAACATGGGTAACTTTGTTGCTTTTGGTAAGACTAGAACTTGGAATATTTCTGCTCGTTATTCTTTCTAATTACAAGATGACAGGATTATTCAGGATTTACAGGATGAGCGACCGATTCCGAAGGATGAATGTTCGAGGAACATTCAAGAGAGTGAACCGCAAAGCGGACGAGGTGGTCTGTAGGTCATGATTTTTATAAAAAAGAGGTAAATAACTTTCGGGTTGTTTGCCTCTTTTTACATAGTATAGCTTTCTGAGCTGTGAATTAGATATTAAAAATATGGCACAACTCAAAGAGTTGTGTTACTTTATTCTTTACAAAAAAAATTACAACTGGCAAAGAAAATTTTAATCATCAGATTCAGTTCCATTGGAGATATTGTCTTAACATCTCCCGTTATCCGTTGCCTAAAATTGCAAACAGGAGCAGAAATCCATTATCTAACTAAAATACCTTTTGCTACAATTTTGGAAACGAATCCACATATTTCAAAAGTATATGCTATTCAAAAGGGCATTGGAGAAGTCATAGCGGAATTAAAAAAAGAAAAATATGATTACATTATTGACCTTCATCATAACCTCCGCACTTTTTTAATTAAATGCCGCTTACCTTTTGTCAAAAATTATGCTTTTAAAAAATTGAATTTTGAAAAATGGTTATTGACTAATTTTAAAATTAATCGACTGCCAACAATGCATATTGTAGATAGATACTTGGAAACAGTAAAACCATTAGGCGTGAAAAATGATGGAGAAGGCTTAGATTTTTTCCTAAACCCAGATTTGCTAAATCTTCAAGATTTAGTAAATCTAAAACCAATACCAAAAAATTACATCGCTTTACCCATCGGCGCAGGCAGAAAAACCAAGGCGTTAACCATCGAAAAAATCGTCCATGTTTGCCAAAAAATAAATTATCCAGTTGTTTTATTGGGCGGCAAACAAGAAATAAAAAAAGCCAATTATATAGCAACGATTATTGAAGCGACAGAAGGAAAAGAAAACCTAGTTAACCTTGTTGGACAATGCTCGCTTTTAGCATCAGCAGCTATTGTCAAAAATGCTAAAGTAGTGCTGACTGGAGATACAGGACTCATGCATATTGCCGCTGCTTTTCAGAAACCAATCATTTCGATTTGGGGAAATACCGTTCCTGAATTTGGAATGTATCCTTATTATCCGACAGGAATGGATTTGAATAGAACTATAGAAGTGAAAGCTTTGCCTTGCCGACCTTGTTCTAAAATTGGTTATGATGATTGTCCGAAGGGACATTTTAAATGTATTGAGCAATTGTCGGTGATGGAGATTATTGCTCAATTGAAAAATTTTATTGGAGACTGAATCTTTTGTTTTACCTGTCAATACATTGCCTAATTGAGCGACTTCCATTTCAAATTCATTGCAGGTAGGTAACCACAAGCATAGCAAAATAATAGGAACAAGAAGGGCAATAATTGTTTCATCTTAACGGATTTGGTAGT
>JBGCFJ010000989.1:0-8706 GCA_045106885.1 Saprospiraceae bacterium | reverse complement strand
TGTCGGGTTGTATTTGGATGAATTTTGAAGTTGTACTAGGCAAAAAACGCAGACATAGCCTTTGCTATGACGAGTATTTTTAACGACGTACAGCTTTAAAAGTCGCCAAATTACCCGACAATATTAACTGGACTGACTACTAAGGGAAAACTAATAGCAAAAATAGCTTTTTTACAGGAGTCACTACCATACACTATTTCGATTCTATTAACTGTTCTTGAAATATTTCTTGCTCTGTTTTAAGATTTATAAAAGGATATTGTTTGGAAAAAGCGATAATTTTTTCTAATTGTTTTCGGACGAATTGTTGGTGAGTCGCAGTTGTTGGATGAAGTGGTCGGTGCTGACTAGCTTGTACTATTTTTTTAACTTGCTTAAAAATAGCCATCGTTTTGGTAGAAAAATAAGTTTGTTGAAAATAATTCCAGATATAATCAATCGCTATTTCATTGGGATGAATCATATCTTTTCCAAAAAAGCGATAATCTCTTAAATCATCTAAGACCAATTCATAAGCAGGAAAATAATGGGTAAAAGGTAATTCCTTTGAAAGGTACTCTAATGCTAATAATAAAGTCGCCTTACTCCGCTGATTTTCTAATAAGCCATCTCGAATATGTCGAACGGGGCTTAGGGTTAAGATAATTTCTACTGTTGAGTTTTGCGTTTTTAATTGCTGCAAAACAGGTAAAAGTGCTGAAGTAATTTCAGCAACCGATAAACGTTGTTTTTCAAAATTAGTAGTCGGTAATTTATGGCAATTAGCGACTACCTTTCCTGCTGATTTATTAATAAAAACATTAGCTGTACCAAAGGTTAGAATGATTCTTTTCGTTTGTTGTAGAAACACTTTAGCCACTTTTATTTGGTGATTAATTGTTTCTAAAGCTTGCACTTGATTTGTCGCAGAAAAAAAACTGTGATGGTCAAAACTGCGCCATAAATCTTGGTGAAAAAATAAATCTTTAGCGGTATATTCTTTTTCAGAAAGGAGTATTTCCAAACTATTTTTAATAGAAATGGGATTGTATAAGATACCAAAAGGATTGAGTAGGGTAGGAAATTTATTGGCAACTAATAAATTGCCAGTGTTCTCGGTAAAACAAGAGCCAATGCAAAGGATTGGGCTTTGATAGTTGATATCAAAATTAGTTTTCTCAAGTGGTAAGACTGTTCTAAAATTGGACATTACAAGCTATAAAATTAATCTGTTGTCCGATATTTTCAGTCTCCAGACTGGAAATGGACATCTCGTCGTCTCCAGACGACCGTTAATACTATTTTAGGTCGTCAGGAGACGACGAGATAGTAAATTCAAGTCTGGAGACTTGAATCATCGAATCCAGAAATCTGGGGAACTGTGTTTAGGCAAAATTTCAGCATTGAAAATCAAGGCTTTACTGCTGACTGCCGTAAGTACTCAATATAGTAGCAAAACCAACTCGTCGGATGACTCCGTCGTCCGATGAGTTGGTTTAAATCATCCGACGACGGAGTCATCGGACGATTTAAACTAGATGATGGAGTACTTACTGACTGCCACTGCTGACTGTCTACTGTCATAATCAACCACAAACTACTTAAAATCCTCCAAATCCCAAGCATTATTATCATAGGTTTTTTTCGGATTTCGCAAACATTTCATCCCCTGTGTCAACCCATCTAAAGTCATAGGAAACATTCGATTGCCTGAAAACTCTCGTAGCATCGGAATCGTTTCGTAAAAACTCCATTCGTATTCTGCGGTTGGATTAATCCAAATCATACTAGAAAAATGGTCTTTCATTCGCTTCAACCACTTAATCCCTGCTTCATCATTATAATGCTCTACGCTTCCACCAGAATAGAAAATTTCATAAGGTGACATCGTGGCATCTCCAATAAAAATCAATTTATAATCTTTGTTATATTTATTAATGAGTTCTAAAGTCGGCATGCGTTCAGAAAATCGACGGCGATTATCTTTCCAAACAGATTCGTACAAACAATTATGAAAGTAGAAAAATTCTAAGTGCTTAAATTCGTGTTTAGCTGCCGAAAATATTTTTTGACAAGTATCAATATGCTCATCCATCGTTCCACCTACATCCATCAACAATAAAACCTTTACTCTATTTTTCTTAGATGGAACAATTTTTATATCCAATAACCCTGCATTCTTAGAAGTATTTTTGATAGTATCATCAATATCTAATTCTGTCGGTAATCCCTCTCTCGTCAAATGCCGCAGTCGCTTCAAAATCATTTTAATACTACGAGTATTCAACTCAATTTTATCGTCTAAATTTCTAAATTCTCGCTTGTCCCAAACCTTAATCGCTTTATTATTTCGGTTTTTATCTTGACCAATTCTAAAGCCCTCTGGATTAAAGCCAAAAGCACCAAAAGCAGACGAACCACCTGTGCCTATCCATTTATTGCCACCTTCATGTTGCTTTCTTTGCTCCGCCATTAGATCTCGGAATTTCTGCATCAAAGCATCCAAACCACCCATCTTTTCAATCTCCTCCATTTCTTTCTCAGATAATATTTTCCTCAGTTCTCCCTTCAACCAATCTTCAGGAATCTTAGATACAAAAAAATCATCTGGAATCAATTCTAAGCCTTTAAAATAATGTCCAAAAACTCGGTCAAAACGGTCTAATTGAACCTCTTGCTTAACCATAATAGTTTTACACAAATAGTAAAAATCATCTAGCGTATAATCTGTAAATGCTAACTTTAATGCTTGCATTAAGGTCAAGTATTCGTGTAGACTTACTTTTATACCATGTGTTCTTAGGCCGTAGAAGAATTTTAAAAACATTGATTATAATGATGAATGATGAACGATAAATGATGAATTTAGCTAAAAGAGCTAATTGATTTAAGCTCTATTAAATTTAAATTCATTTTTAACTTTAGCAGCTTCTATTTTGCGTGTTTGATTATCTTGTAAAATTAAATACTCTTGTTTTTTAACCATTAATTTCCACCAAGAAAGGGCAGGAATTAATTCACCAGAATGAGTCTCTAGTCTGTAGCAAAGTTCGATATTTGGTTCTTCTCGATTGTTTAATATTCTGCTTAATCGAGTATAATGAATACCCAAATCTTGGGCAAATTCTTTTTTACTTTTTTTAACAATAGCAATATATTCCCCTAAATAGAACCCGAAACTTTGCAAATGGTTATAAGGTTCAGTTTTAAGATAGTCCTTCATTAAAATATGTAAGCGGACTAAGTCTGAAAAAATTTTATCTTCTTCTGTTCTATTCTTTAGCAAATCCATTCGTAGTTTTACAAACTCTTTATCCGCTATCTTCTTAGCTTCTCCCGTTAATTCATCTGGAAAAACAAAAGCTTCTGCTAATTCTTTAGCGGTATATTTACTACTCAAATCATTATATAAATCCTTCTGCATTTATAAGTATTTTTCGATTAATTTTTTTGATGATTCATCCAACAGTGCCAACTGCCTGCCAAATTGTAGGAAACCGTATGCTTCTTGATAATGCTTGATAAGTCTGGTTTTAGGAACTAATGAAACAAAGCTACCATATCCTTTTTTAAATGCTAATTTGCAAGCATAGGCAATTAAATAACCTGCAATACGTCCTATCTTTTTCTCTTTTCCTTTATGTGCTTCGGAAAGTTCTAGTAAATGAATTTCTATTCTTAATTCACTTGGATAATCTATCAAAGACATTAGCCCTAAAATAGTATTCGTATCTTTTAAAACGAGCTTAAAAAGTTGGTTAGCTTTCTCTAATTCCCAGTCAAATGAAAACTGTTTTTCACAGTGAATTTGTTTAAGGTCTTTTGCTCTTACAGTTTTTATTTGAGCAGTATATATTTCTTGGTTTTCTTGATTAATAACTATCATAGTATGCTTTGTTTTACAAATATACTAAAATTAATTTATCATTTTGATAAAAACAAAAAGAGGAATAAAACAAGATTTTTGTTTTATTCCTCTTTAAAATTCTAGGTAATTCTTAGTTTAAATTTCTACCGATTCTTTCTTCTTTTTAATACTTCCGACACTCGGCATATCCATTTGCTCATGCGACATATCACAATAAGGCGGTGTCTTAGTCATTTTACAAGTACAATAAGACATTTTTCGTTTTTTCTTAACCTCAAACAAAATAGGCTTTTTACCTGTTCCATGATGCGCCCCATTACAAAATGGATTATCCTTACTCATTCCACAAACACAATATAAGTGCTTACCTACTTCTAATTCTATTTTAAGTGGTTCATTCGTTACATAAGACTGCTTTTTAAATCCAGCAGATATTTCACTTCCTTCTTGTTTAGATTTAATAATTGGATAGTATAAATGCGCATACCAAGGGTCATTGGGGTCATTATCTAAACCAATTTCTTCTGGATATTGGCGAGTAATAATTGCTGTATCGAATAAAATATCCCAAAAGAAAAACATATTACTAAAGTTACCATTAGGGTCACTAATACCATCTTTAGCTGATTTACCATGATGTGCAAAGTGAGTCGCAGGCGTAGAAATAAATCTTTCGACAACCCAAGCTACAGGGTGTAACCATTTATTCTCATACAGGAATCTATCCCATTTAATACTTCCATGCGCACCAATAACCACAATATTTTTTAAGACTAAACCTATAACTACCGCTTGACCAAAACCGAGGTAAGTAAAAATTCCTCCCCACCATAAGTTTGGTAATAAAGCGTAGTAAAAAGCAGCATTTCGATAAGTAGCAAAAGCCCCCATTTCTGGTGTAGCGTGATGCGGTCGATGCAATTTCCATAACCATTCCCACTCATGTGCTTTTCGATGATACCAATATTGAGAACAATCATCTACTAATAAATATAATGGCAAAGCAATCCAAAGCGTCGTTCCTAAGTATTCGTTTTGGGAGTTAGGAAAAATAAGGCCCATTAATAAAAAAGCAACAGCAACAACTGCGGGTTGTATTAAAGTATATAATTGAACAAAACCTACGCCCTCTTGTGCCAAATCATCTTTTCTTCGTTTTCCACGATGATAAGACCCAACGATAATATCGCCAATGGCGAATAAAAATAATACCGCTAATACCAATACTGCGTAATAGTCTTCAATAATTGTTGCCATTTTTAATTTATTTTTTCTGTTTTAAAGATATGTTCAAAATCGGTTCTCCCTTTTTCCGTAGCATGTGGTAAAACTAATAACCAAGCTGCTTGCTTCATCCCCTCTACTGTTCCTGTTTTTCCTCTAACGGCTAATTGCATGGACCAAAAAACAGTAATTAACCAAAATTGTTGCCCTAAATGTTGATAAAATATTGGTCGCTCTTGTTTAATTAGATTACCTAAAGCAGCATTATGAATAAAACTCTTTGCCAACCCATTAATTTGTCCTTCAATGTGCTTTTGATGTCTCTCTGCAATGGCTGGATAAGCTCGTTCTATTTCCAGTAAATCCAAATAAAAGAATCGGAAACGTTGTTGAAATTCATAAAAATCTCGCAACTGTTCATCCATTTCTCCTAAATTCGATAGTTGCTTATAGTCCTTCGTGATAATGGCTAACTCTTCTTGGAATAAAGTATAGATATCTTCAATTAAATCTTCTTTTTTCTTAAAATGATACGTCAAATTTCCTAAACTAATATCTACAATTTTAGCAATTAGAGGTAAACTCACATTCGCAAAACCATCCCTATTAAAAAGGCGTATGGTCGTTTCAATTATCCGTTTTTTGGTCTTATTCAAAATTTAATTATTATTTTTCATCAAATATAGTAAAGTCTTACTAATTATTCAAATAATAATTAGTAAGACTTTACTAAAACTTTCAACTCGGAAAGCACAAATTAAGAAAGCTTTATAACTAAAAGAAAATTTTTAGACCAAAGGCCGAAATTATTCTAAAATGGCGGGTAAAATATAATCTTGGACTATTTCATTAACTTTTCATTAGCCTACTTAACTATTCTTTCGCTCGTAAGAAAAGTAGAATAACTTAACTTTATGAAATAATCACCGAAATACCAATGCTATGCTTCATCATTTTTCTATAGCTATCAAAAGTGCCCTTAGAAGCTTCTGTAAAAACTGGCAATATGGGAGTTTAAATATTTTAGGATTAGCGATAGCTTTTGCAACCTTAATGCTAGTTGTTGCCTACTTATACCAAGAAACAACTTATGAAAATTTTCATAAAAAGGCAGATAGAATTTATCGACCTACTTACAATTTTACAGCACAAAATGGATTCAATGCCCATTTTGCTAGAATCCCTGCCGCCTATATTAATGAATTACCTAATGAAATTCCAGAAATTGAAAAATTAATTCGCTTTCAAAATAAAGAGCAAAAATACATTCGTATCGGCGACCAAAGATTTAAGCCCAAACATGCCTATATCACTGACGCCGATGTCTTTGAAGTCTTTACACTCCCCTTTCTAGCGGGAAACCCCAAAACTGCCTTGGCTAAACCCAATGCCATCGTCTTAACGGAAACCATCGCTAAAAAATATTTTGCAACTTTAGATGTTGTCGGAAAAGAATTAATGGTGACAGGAGACAATACTGAAACGGAAACAGCTTATGAGGTAACTGGCGTGCTTAAAGACGTTCCTGTCAATACACATTTACCGATAGAAATGCTATTCTCCTTTCCCAATGAGGAAGCCCGTTCTGGTTGGGCTTATGTTTATACCTTATTAGCAAGAGGAACAACCATAGCAGACATCAATGCAAAAATGCCTGATTTTCTTAGCAATTTTATTAGTCCTCAAAGTACGTCTACCATCGTTTATGACTTCCAAGCATTGAGAGACATTCATTTACAGTCAAATCTTGCCAGAGAAATTAAACCGAATGGCGAGGCCTTATACATCAAAATATTTTTCAGGGTTGGTTTATTTGTTTGGATTATTGCCTTAGTCAATTTTGCCAATTTAAGTGCTGCCTTAGCGATGAGTCGAGGTAAAGAAATAGGTGTACGAAAGGTTTTAGGAGCGACTAAAGGCAATTTGGTGTTTTTCTCCTTTACAGAAACGATTGTTTACAGTTTCATTGCATTATTTGTTGGTGGGGTATTCGCCTTTCTAGCATTTCCCTTTTTTAGTCAATTAACTGGCATTGCCATCTTACCTCCAACTAATTACTTTATATTCGGCTCCTTAGGCCTAGCACTTTTAAGTGGTTTATTAGCAGGTATTCTTCCAGCTTTAGTAGCAACTTCTATAAAAATATTGCAAATCATCAAACAGGGAAATAATTGGTCTATGAAAAAACAGGCTAACAAAATCAATGTTAAACGAGTCATGATAGCCATTCAGTTTAGTGCCACTATTATTTTAATTGGCAGTGCTATGATGGCTTACCAACAATTTAATTATATCAATGATAAAAATTTAGGTTTAAAATCTGAGCAAATTATTGGCATTCCAGCAGTACCTAGTCAGGTGAATACTAATTATTTGAGGTTTAAAAATCGACTAAAAGAAATTCCTGGGGTAAGCGAAGTAACCGCTTGTATGCAAATGCCTTCTAGTGAAATTAGAGATGTTGGTCCTGTACGTATTCAAGGACAAAATAGCAATGATACCCAAGTTCCAATGATGGACATGCAAATTATAGACCCCGATTTTATTGAAATGATGGGTATAGAAATGTTAGCAGGAGAAAATTTTACCGCCAATGAAATATTAGGTAAACCACCTATTTATACAGAGGAATTAACGCCACAAAAATACCTAAATGAAAAACCTAGAAAATATTTAATCAATGAAACAGCCATGAAACAGCTTGGGTGGAATACGCCTTCGGAAGCAATTGGTCAACAAATTAATTGGTCTATCGGTAATTTCCAACTAGCTTATGGACCAGTTACAGGTATCATCAAAGACTATCACCAAGAATCTTTACGCAATAAAGTAGACCCTTTAGTTTTGACCGTCGAGCCAATTTGGATGTCCAATATTTTAATAAAAGTAGAAACTGCCAATTTAGAGCATACTATAGCAGGTATTGAAACCGTATGGAGTGATTTATTCCCCTATGCTTTAGAATATTCCTTTCTCGATGAATTATTTAATAAACTATATCAGCAAGACCGAGTTCAGCTAAAATTATTAAGTATTTTATCTTTCTTAGCCATTTTAATTTCTTTTATGGGACTGATTAGTTTAGTCGCTTATGCCTTAAAAACTCGGTCTAAAGAATTAGCTATCCGAAGAGTTATTGGTGCAGATTTAACGAATTTAACGATGTTGATTGGAAAAGAATATTTGTGGATTTTATCCCTAGCTGCTTTAATAGGTATCCCTATAAGTTATCAATGGGTCTCGAAGTGGTTACAGAATTTTGCTTACCATATTGAAATCTCACCAGTAATTTATTTCATGGCTATTAGCTTAGTTTTTATTCTATTAATAGGTACTATTTATTTACAGACTTTTAAGGCTACGGTGAAGGATCCTATTCAGGCTTTGCGAGAGGAATAGATTAGTACAGGTGAACTTCAGTTCACCAAAAGTTACAGGGTACTAAAGTTCCCTTATACAAAAAGCCTGCTTCATTAAAAACGAAGCAGGCTTTTTTTATTAATTGCTACTTATCAGTAGACAAGTAATCCTTAATATCAGTCGCTACCCATTACCGCAGACAACAACCAAAGGATTTCTGTGTATAACCAAACCATGGTAAACAATAAGCCCATAGCGATATAATATTCCATGTA
>JBGCFJ010000988.1:0-12461 GCA_045106885.1 Saprospiraceae bacterium | reverse complement strand
ATTAAGTAGCTTAGGCTTCCAGCCCATAGCCGTCAAGCTAAGCATTTTGACCCATCCCCAGCCAGCCACCCATCCGCTTTGCGGTTCAGGAACTTACATTCCTTCATCTAAGGAGGGAAGGGAGTCGTCAAAACCGAAAATTATCGGCTAAATGGAGGGTAATTTCCAGTTTTACCCTAAATTAGTTCCCCTCTTTTTTAAGAGAGGGGTTAGGGGAGAGTTAATTTTGAGCTATTTTTCCTTAGCTTGACGGCCTTTGGGCTTCCAGCCTGAGTAGTTATATACTCATACTATTTCTCAGGCTAGAAACCTAAGCTACTCATCACTAAGTTTTACTATAAACAAAGGTTACTTGTCCGTGCGTAAACAATTGATACCAACTCCAATCAAAGAAGCCTTTCTTCGACAAAAAGAATGGCTGAAAGCAAAATTTCGACCATTGTACAAAAAATGGTTAATCACAAAAGAACAATCTCCCAAAGGTGCTTGGGCTACCTTAATTGGAGGAAGCCTAGGCATATTCGGATTATTATTTGTGACTATTTTTTACTTATCTATTCGATTTGAGTTTTTTGATACCTTGCCTACTATACAAGAATTACAAGAAATAGAAAATAGTAATGCTTCTCAGGTTTATACAGAAGATGGACAATTACTAGGGAAATATTATCGCCAAAATAGAATCAATGCTAGTTTGGATGAAATTTCTCCTTACTTGTTAAATGCATTAGTAGCGACAGAAGACGTTCGATTTTTTGACCATGATGGCGTAGATATTCAAGCTTGGTTTCGGGTCTTTTTTAAGTCTGTTTTAATGCAAGATGAATCATCTGGAGGAGGGAGTACCTTAAGTCAACAACTCGCCAAAAATTTATTTAAACGAAAAAAATATTGGATGTTATCGCTCCCCGTAAATAAAGTACGGGAAATGATTATTGCCAAACGCTTAGAACGTATTTATTCTAAAGAGGAATTATTGACGCTTTACTTAAATACCGTTTCTTTTAGTGAAAATACCTTTGGGGTTAAAGTGGCTTCTAAACGCTTTTTTAATACAAATCCAAATGATATTAAATTAGAAGAAGCGGCAGTTTTAGTAGGCATGCTAAAAGGGACAACTTATTATAATCCATTAAACCATCCCGAACGAGCGCAAAGGCGACGCAATACGGTTTTAAAACAAATGGTCAAATATGGGTATTTGGCAAAAAGTACGGTGGATGCTATCGAAAAAAAGCCCTTAAAATTACGCTATTCGATGGAGGGTGCAACGGAAGGAATAGGCACTTATTTTAGAGAACATCTTCGAGGAGAATTAAAGACCTTATTAAAAAGTACTAAAAAAGCAGATGGTAGTCGGTACAGTATTTACACCGATGGTTTAAAAGTATATACTACGATTGACGCACGACTACAAGTTTATGCAGAAACTGCGGTAGCAGAACACATGCGGAAATTGCAGGCTGATTTTTTTAATCATTGGAAAAAAGGCCCTTCTAAAGAAGTACGTCGAGAAATACAAAAAATTATAGAACGAACACCTTATTATAAACGCTTGAAAAAAGCAGATAAACCACAAGGAGTTATTGATAGTCTTTTCAGAATAAAGCGACCGATGACCATTTTTACTTGGGATGGAGAAATCGAAAAAGAGATGAGCAAACTAGATTCTATTCAATATTATTTTATGCTATTGAATACTGGTTTTCTAGCGATGAATCCTAAAAACGGACATATTAAAGCTTGGGTAGGAGGGATTGACAATAAATATTTTCAATATGACCACGTAAAATCCAAACGACAAGTGGGCTCTACTTTTAAACCTTTGGTTTATGCCACTGCTTTAGAAAATGGCATTCCTCCTTGTGAATATACCCATAATCGTTTAACTATTTATACCGAATATGATGATTGGAAACCTGAAAACTCTGATGGGCACTATGGTGGTGTTTATTCGATGAAAGGTGGTTTAAGTAATTCGGTAAATGCCGTAACGGTTGATTTGATTATGCGAGCAGGAATTGATTCGGTCAAATATTTGGCAGAACAAATGGGCGTCACTTCAAGTATCCCCAATGTACCCTCCATAGCTTTAGGTACGCCCGATATTTCTTTGTACGATATGGTAAAAGTCTATGGTACTTTTGCTAATAAAGGGCTTCGTCCAACGCCTACCTATATTCGCCGCATAGAAACTAAAGATGGGGAAGTTCTCTTTAATTTTGATGAAGAACAACGAGAAATGGAGCGCGTCTTAAAAGAAGAAACGGCTGTCATGATAACGAATATGCTACAGTCTGTTGTAGATAGTGGAACAGCCCGAAGATTACGATATCAATATCATTTGAAAGGAGATATTGCAGGAAAAACGGGCACTACACAAAACCACTCGGATGGTTGGTTTATGGGCTATACCCCCAATTTAGTAGGAGGTGTTTGGGTAGGGGCGGAGTCTCCTAAAGTTCACTTTAGAACTATTGGTCTAGGGCAAGGCGCAAACATGGCATTACCAATATGGGGAAGATTTATGAATAAAGTGTATAAAGACCCTCAATTTAGCCATTGGGAAAATGCTACTTTCGACCCACTCCCCGATTCTCTTTATTGGGAAATGGATTGTGCCCCATATTTAGAAGAAATGCCTATTTATGTAAATTGGGATAGTTTGGAAAACGCACCGTCTAATTTATTTGAGATTATTTTTGGTAAAGAGCAACCAGAAGAAATCATTCAAGAAGAGCAACCTTGGACACGAACTAACCGAAATGATAGGTCTTCTAAAGCTCGAAAGAACCGAAAACCTAAAAAGAAGAAGAAAAAGAAGAAATTCTTTGAACGGATATTTGGTAGGAAAAACTAAATCACTATACTATAGGATGTATTACGACCACCACCTATTTCTTTTTGCAAAATCCCTTTTTGTTCTAAATCTTGAATATCTCTGAGTGCTGTATCTTTAGAACATTTGCACATTTTCGCCCATTTGGAGGTAAATAACTTCCCTTTAAAACCATCAAATAATTTATTAATCATTTTTCGTTGACGGTCGTTTAATGGAGTCTGTTGGTTTTTATTCCAAAATTTAGCTTTAGTCAGAACAGTTTCTAAAATAAATGTGGAAGAAAGGATTGCATTTTTTAAGCAATTTAAAAACCATACTATCCAATCAGTAATATCTAAAAATCCCTTTTGTGTTTTTTCTAGTATTTGGTAATAGCCTTTTCTTTCCAATAATATCTGAGCAGACATACTATAAAACCTACGACTATTTTGGTCAGAACGTGCTAATTGCATATCAGTAATAGCTCTAGTTATTCTACCATTCCCATCGTCAAAGGGGTGAATGGTAATAAACCATAAATGGGCTATCGCTGCTTTTAAAATAGAATTAAGTTCTATTTCCTCATTAAACCAATCCAAAAACACTTTCATTTCTTTCTCCATGCGAGCTGAGCTAGGTGCTTCAAAATGAACTCTTTCTTTTCCCATAGCACCAGATACTACTTGCATTGGCCCTTGACCTTCTTTTCTCCAGTCTCCTACCGTTATTTTATGTATTCCACTTCTGCCTGTTGGAAAAAGTGCAGCGTGCCAACCAAATAACCTATCTGCTAAAAGTGATTTTTTATAATTTTGAGTAGCGTCTAACATCATCTCAACTACTCCGTCCACATATCTAGAAGGCTCTACATCAGATTCAAAATCGAAACCCAATTTTCTAGCAATAGAGGATTTTACTTGTGAATTATTTAATAATTCACCTTCTATTTCATGATTCTTAATAATATCTAAAGTAACTGTTTCTAAAACAGCTTCATTTTGCAAATCAAAACCTAATCCTTCCATCTGCCCTAGGAGTCGCCCTTGCAAATTACTCACTTCCGAAAGTAAAGCAGCAATTTGTTCATAATCCCAACTGAATTTTGGCCAATCTTTTCTTAAATGAATATACATAGAAAAAGGCATTTTCTACAAAGATAACTATTCACCGCATAATATGCGGTGAATAAACCGTTTATTCACCGCATTTCCGATTTAAAGAAGTTCCAAATCGCATCTTCGGGCATTTCAGCAACTAAATTTACAGTCTCGGAAGTAACTGGATGTTGGAAACTTAATTTCCAAGCATGCAAATGAATGGAACGGTCTTTATTACTTCGCCTTGCGCCATACTTTACATCTCCTTTTATTGGTGACCCAATTTTGGCTAATTGCGCTCGAATTTGGTGATGCCGCCCCGTTTCCAAATCAATTTCTAACAAACTATAATTATCACTTTTACCAATTAATTGATAATTCAAAATGGCTTTTTTTCCACCTTTTACGGGTTCCTCAAAAACTTGGGTTTTATTTGCTTTTTCGTTTTTGCGCAAATAATGAACCAATTGTCCTTGTTCTTTTTCTGGTGCATTCTTGACAACCGCTAAATAGGTCTTTTTAATGGTGCGCTCTTGGAATTGCGCATTCATTCTAGCCAAGCCTTTTTTCGATTTAGCAAATAAAATCACCCCACTAGCAGGACGGTCAATTCGGTGAATGATAAAGACGTTAGATTTAGCATAAATTTCTCCTAATTCTAATAAAGACTTAGCTTCCGTTTTATCTGGTTGAATTGGAATTCCTGCAGGCTTATTAAAAGCAATTAATTGATTGTTTTTGTATAAAACCCAATCGCTAATCTTTGTATTTTCTGTTGACAAATGTAAAATTTTGTAGCAGCTTTCAATAATCATTGAAGCTGCTTGATATGCTATTAATAAATCCCTGCCGACTGCACAGTTCTCTGATCTGTTATAACTGCCGACTGACGTATTAGTCTACTTCTTCATAGTCGATAAAATCGCCCCTATCTTCTCTTGGATTTTTATTGTCTCGACGAATGTCTATGTCTCCTTCTTGTCGAATGTTTTCTTGTTTTTGTCCTTCGCTTAAAGAGGAGTTAAACATGAATTTATACATGAAATAAAGAATAAGTCCAGTTACTAAAAATTTTATCATGATATAATAGTATTTAATTCAAGTTGCAGAAAGTCGAAAAAACTGGTAGAAAAGCCTTCAGGCTTTCCCGTGCCCGACCTTCAGGCCGGAGTCTTATGGTTTATCTTCAATCAAGGTCAGGCCTAAAGGTCAGTACACAAAGCGTATTCGACGTAACACTGAATGTTTATCTTCAATCAAGGTCAGGCCTAAAGGCCTTTGACGGGAAAGCCTGAAGGCTTTACTACCAGCTACTTACCTTTATTCGACTAGTGGAGACTGTTCAAATAACTGTGTTTAGACAAAATTTTAGTATTGAAAATCAAGGCTTTACTGCCTACTGCCACTGCTGACTGCCTACTGCCACTGCTGACTGTCTACTGTCGACAGTGGGGCAAGCTACGGTAAAATAAGCCACACCCATCCAAATAAAAATTTTGTCGGACGACTTTGTACTTAATTGGATTCCTCTTCTTCGCTCTCTTTCTCTTCCTCTGTTGCTTGTTTCTCCCCAAAATCAACTTTCACTTCCGCTTCTACATCCCAACCAGCCCGTAATTCCTCGATGGTGGCAGTTGATATTTTTTCTGATTGTAGTTTTTTATCATAGTTTCCTGGGTCCCATCGACGATTGCCATTCAAATCTTCAATGATTTTTAATTCATATTCTCCTGGCAATAAGGCAGGAAAAGATTCCTTATAAGTCGTCGTATTTTGTACTAAAAATTCTTTGACTACATTTTTTCCAAGACGTAATTGAAACCAATAGTTTTTTGTGCTGTCCATTTCTGTTGCCGTCAAATTGATTGTTCCAAAGTCATTTTTAGGTTTAACTTCATAAGTTAATAGAATCGTATCTTTATTCGGCGCATCGTACCAATCTATCAAAGCACCAGGTAAAAATGCTAATTGATAGGTCTTATCCTCTTCCCATTCGTAAGACAAAATTAAGGTTCTTTTTATTAAACTATCAATTTGATAACCCGCTGTTAACCTTTTCCCTTCTGTTGCTAATGCTGTGAAAGCGCTATCAATTGTTTCCGCCAAAGAATCAATAGCTGATTGCTCCAAATTTTCATCTTTAATAATTGCAGTAGAATCTGTTAGAATGACTCTAACTGGTTTATCGTTTGTCTTTCCCGCTAAAGTATCTATGCTTGTATTTTCTGTACTATCCGCAATCGTAGTTTGAATAATTATTTCTCTAAAATTGACTAAAGATGTATCGATATTTTTAAGTGGATGATTAAAAGAAACAGGAAGTGGCTTAAACGGATTAAGTGGAATTTCTTCGTCTGCTTCACGCTGCCTAGTTAGTGCAATTGGTTGTAATACTCGACTCAATGCCTTGATGGTTAAGGTATCTATCAATGTATCTCTCTGAAAATAGAGATTCCAATCAATTGAATCTTGCAAATTATACCAATATCTAATCGTATCTCCTTCTGTTTCTTTATATAATTCCTGCCCCACTACATCATAATCCAGCACTGCATCGTAAGGTGCTCGTTTAAAACCTAGTTTAATAAACCCATAGGTAGCAGCATCCATTTTGGGTTTTTCCAAAGTTGTAATTTCTTGGAATAATTGAATAACTATTTCAGTTTCTGTTGAATCTGTTATTAGAATAGAATCAAGTGTAAATCCAATTCGTTCTTTAGGAATATTGAACAGATAATTTAAGTCTTGGTCTTCTAAAGCAAAGCCTTTAAACACACCTGACTTCATATAATTGATAGTGAATGCTCCGTCATTATCAGTCTTTCCAAAATAATAAGGCTTTTCTGTCCGCACAACAGTATCTGCAAAATTTTCGTAGAGCATAAATAATACTTCAGGAACAGGCTCACCTGTTAAAACATCCACCACTTTGCCAGACATTTTCAAAGAATCAATATAATCGCCCGTCGAAAAAAGAAACTGTAGATTTTCTACCTCATTATTCTCCGTTAAATCTCTAATGGATTTGCCATAACTAATCGCATAAGTTACCCCTTCTTTTAGCACTTCTTTTTCATTAAATTTAAAAGTGGCTGTTTTGAATCCTTTTGCTCGCTCTACTTTAGGAATGTAATTTAATGGTGGAGAAACGACGACTTGCTTAATGACCTCTCGCAGTTCAATGTATTCATCAAATACTAAACTAATGTCTTGTATCTCAAAGTTGGTCTGAAAATTAGGAGTCGATAATTCTTTAATTAGATTGGGTGGAAAAGTATCTCTTGGTCCTCCTGTTAATTGTTGCTGTTGCGCACAAGAAGTGGTTAAGGAATAGAGTATAGTTAAATAGAAAAGCGGTAGTAAAACACCACTTAGTATAGTGAAAGCAAGGAACTTATTAACCTTAAAAGGTGGTGCTAAATTTGAATTATTTGTTTTAATATTTTTACCTTTTTTATTATTACTCATAACGCTTTTTCCTATTAAAGTAGGTAATTCGTTGGCTAAATTGTTTTATAAACCTAGTAATAACCTTTTGATAACTATTTATGTATATTTTAGAAAGCTTTTGGATTCTTTGATAAAAATTCCTATTGCGTCATCAATACGTTGTAATAATCCAAGAAAATCATAATAAAGAAACCACAAGCAAATAATGTCAACATAATTACACTATAACTAATTGAAATTTTTTCTCCCCATATTAAGTAAATTAAAGAAGTAACTCCAAGTAAAATTCCAATAATTCCAAACATATCATCTTCCCTTTGTTCGCTATTTCTCCTTTTTAAATCGATATATGCTTTTTCTCCTTTCTGTATTCCATATACTAAGTTAAAATTATTTATAAATGTTTCATTTCTTAGTTCTTCCACATCTTCTTTCTTCACAAGAAAAATAAGCTTATCTCCCAATTTTATCTCCTCTTTTATCTCTTTTTTATTTAAAGCTTCTAAAGTAAAACTTAGAACTCTAAATTCTTTTCCATACTCTTTAGTAAAAAAATTAAAATGAGCCATTTTTCCTGGTCTAAACTCTGGTGTTTCTACCAACGTGACATCTATGCCTTCTAGATGTTCTCTAGAAATTTGATTGTCTTGATAAATTGAGGGAAGTCCAAAAAAGAAACATAAAAGGCTAATTGCGAGATATTCTAACTTTTTCTCAATATTTTCATTATTACTATTAGTCACTATAACTCTTTTTTAAGCGATAATTCGATAGTATTTAATTAAGAGGAAATATATTTTTTACAAGGTAAAAAAATGATTCTCCATACTAAACATTAGTATGGAGAATAAGCTTTTTATGCCTCTCAGGGTATAAATTACGCCAAATCTGCCAATTCCATCCACCGCATTTCCTTTTCTTCTATAGCTTCCGTCACTTCTCCTAATTCTTTAGAATACTTTTCAATATCTTCTGGAGAAATACTGGTATCATTAAATTTCTCTGTTATTTCTGCTTTTTTCTCTTCTAATTTTTCAATCTGTTTTTCCAATCGCTTAAATTCTTTTTGTTGGTCTCTATTTAAACCAGGCGCTGTTTTTGACTGGAAAGCCGGTTTTTCCTTTTTCTCTTTGACTACAGTCGAAGCTATACGTCTATCTTCTATAGCTTTTGCTTTCTCGAAAGTTCTGTATTCCGTATAAGTGCCATTAAAATCTTTGATTTTTCCTTGACCTTGAAAAACAAATAAATGTTCAACGATTTTATCCATAAAGTAACGGTCGTGCGTAACGATAATGACACAACCAGGAAATTCCATTAAGAAATTTTCTAAAATATTTAAGGTCAAAATATCCAAATCATTCGTCGGCTCATCCAGAATTAAAAAATTCGGATTCTCCATCAACACAGATAATAAATACAAACGTCTACGCTCTCCACCACTTAATTGGGAAATATAAACTCGCTGTTGTTTTCTATCAAACAAAAATCGCTCACACAGTTGTTCTGCCGTTAGTTTTTGCCCTTTATCCATTGGAATAAATTCCGCAATATTTCGGATATAGTCGATAATGGTTTGGTCTTTCTCTAATTTAATTCCTTCTTGTGTATAGTAACCAAAAACGGTATTTCCTCCAACCACTACTTTCCCTGTATCTGTTCGCAGTTGCTTTGTCATCACCTTTAAAAAAGTAGATTTCCCTACGCCATTTGGTCCTACAATCCCAACTCGTTCTTTCTGTCTAAATTTATAATCAAAATTTTTGACCGCCACAAAATCTCCAAAGCTTTTGCTAATATTATGTGCTTCTAAAATTTTCTTACCCATTCGCTGCCCCTTAATTCCAATAGTCACTTCGGAATTGTCTACTTTCTGGGTCGCTTTCTCTTTGATTTCGTGAAATTTATCTACTCTAGACTTGGCTTTTGTGCCTCTTGCTTTGGGTTGTCTACGCACCCATTCCAATTCTCGCTTCATCAATTTTTTAGTACGGTCTAAAACGGTCGATTGATTTTCTTCTCTAGCCGCTTTTTTTTCTAAAAAATCCGAATAAGTCCCCTTATAACGATACAAAACACCACCGTCTAATTCCACAATATGGCTACAAACCCTTTCCAAGAAATAACGGTCGTGCGTCACCATTAATAAAGTAATTCGACTTTGTTGTAAATATTCTTCTAACCACTCAATCATCTCTAAATCCAAGTGGTTGGTAGGCTCATCCAAAATCAAAAACTCTGGGTCGTCTATGATTAATTTGGCTAAAGCCAATCGTTTTTTCTGCCCACCAGATAATTCTGAAATTGGTTGATTTAGATTGGTCATGTTTAATTTGAACAAAACCTCTTTAAACTTGGATTCAAAATCCCAAGCTTTCAAATCATCCATTTTAACCAATGCCGCTTGCATCTTTTCTGGTTTATCCTGCAAAATCAACGCCTCTTCGTAGTCTCGTAATGCCGACATCATCGGATTATCCGAACTAAAGACCGCATCTAAGACGGTATCTGCTCCTTCAAAATCTGGGTCTTGTACTAAATAGCCTACTTCTATATTTTTATACAACCAAACCTTTTGATTTTCGCCTTCTGGTGGTTCTATTCCCGCAATCACTTTTAAAAGGGTCGATTTACCTGCACCATTCTTAGCGACTATTGCAATCTTTTCTCCTTTACTGACTTGAAAATCAATCTCGTCAAATAGTACTTTTTCTCCGTAAATCTTGCTAACATTTTCTAACGTAAGGTAATTCATGTTTTAGTTGCTAGTTTGAAATCATGGTGATTTTAAAAATCATCATGATTTACCGCTTTATCAAATTTCCAAATCGACGGTTAAACCCTGCGATTCCTTGCAGGCCGCCCGTATGAACCGCTAAGATACTACTTCCTTTAGGGAAATAATTGTTTTTTATTAAATCGTAAATGCCATAAAATAGTTTTCCTGTATAAATGGGTTCTAATTGGATATTGTTCTCCTTTTTGAAGGTATTTATGAAGTCAATTAATGTTGGTTTGAATTTAGCATAGCCCCCGAAGTGATAATCGGTATTGACTTGCCAGTTGTCTAAGGTGTCGGACACTTTCAAAGTGTCCGACACCTTATGGAGTAACTTGCTAATATCTTTCTGATGAAAATCTCCCTTTAAAGCAGAAAAACCTAATACTTTTTTTTGTCCATTCAACCCGCTAATTATTCCACTCAACGTCCCACCCGTTCCACAAGCAGCGCACCAATAATCGGGTAATTCCGCTAACTGCTCCTTGACTTCGTCCACTAATTCCGCACAACCTTTAATAGCGGAGGCATTCGTTCCACCTTCTGGGATTAAAAAGAAATCGCCAAATTTATTTCGTACTTCTTTTTGATAAATTGCATCTTCCTTTTTTCTATAATCCGAACGAGAAATAAAATGCAACTCCATGCCCACTTTTTCCGCATAAGCTAATGTTGGATTCAACGGTTCGATTCTTTCTCCTCTAATCAAGCCAATTGTTTTGAAGCCAAAGACTTTTCCTGCGGCGGCAGTTGCATAAATATGATTGGAAAAAGCACCACCAAAGGTTAGTAAGGTATTTTGCTTTTGTGCTTTGGCAGCCAACAAATTGTATTTTAGCTTGCGCCATTTATTACCTGAAACTTGAGGATGAATTAGGTCATCTCTTTTTATCAATAGTTTTAGCCCTTTGTTTTGAAGCAAATGGTTTTGGATTTCTTGAATAGGAGAAATTGGATAGGTAAGCGTTAGAAGTGAATTATTCATTAAAAGAAACCTGCTTGCATTAATTCTATTCGTTCCAAAATTAGTTCGGTGGTATTCATTTTTAGTAATTGGATCGTACTTTTTGCCATATTTGTTTTTCCGACAATTGCACCTTCCTCAACTTTAAAATGAAAATTCCAATCATCCGTTCTAGGATTAAAAAGTGGAATTATTTCACCCTTTTCACTAAGGAGGGTAGCTATATTAGGTCCTTTTTTCCAATTACACCATGAACAAGCGTAGGCTAGATTATAAAGGTTATCTGTTCCATTGTGCTGGCGGCTAATAATGTGCTCAATATGAAAAGAGAAATTGGATATTATTTCTGGCTTTTTACAATATTCACATCTAAAATTAGCTCTAGCAGCAATTAGTTGTCTGATCGCTTTTGAAAATTTACTCATTAATTTTGCTTTTGGGTAAGCATTTTCAAAGCACGAGCTTTTGCTAAACTCACAATATGCTCCAAAAGCATAAATTGTTCTATTTCTGATTTTTCTGATTTAGATAGCCCTTTAGTAGCTTTATTTTTTTCTAATAATTCTTCTAATCGAGATTGAGACTTCTCGGAAGTTTTAAAAGCTAAAACTTTATTAGGGTCCATACTAGCCAGTAAATCTGCTAATTCGTTAAATACAAAATGATAAACCATAAATTTATTTTTAGGTCAAAATACGATATTTTATCTTTTTCTGAACGAAAAAAGATAGAATATTGTATTTATCGTACAAGCAAAGCTAAATAAATCTAACTTGCAACTCTATTATATTTACCCTAAATTTGTCCACTCATTATAAAAAATGACTATGCAAGTATCTCCAAACATAATTATTAGCATTATTATAATTCAGGATTCAAACCGTAATCTGTGAAACTGCTAAAATTTTGGACTAAAAAAGCGTTGACAGATTACATTTGTCAACGCTTTTTTATTTTCCGTAGTACAGACATTCATATCCGAGTATTTGTATCTTTTTTATAATAATTCGTTTTAATTAAATCGGTATCTTTGCACCTTCATTCTTAAGAGTAGAGAACAGAGAGTAGAGAATAGAGACGTTAATCATCTCTATTCTCTACGCTCGCCTCTCTTTTCTAAACCAATAGTTATGTATAAAATAGAAAAATCGCTTCATCTGCCTACCATTGATAAGGAAGTCTTAGCCTTTTGGGAAGCGCAAGATGTATTTGCTAAAAGTGTCAATCAACGTTCAGAAGATAACAGTTTTGTATTCTACGAAGGACCACCTTCTGCGAATGGAAAGCCTGGGATTCACCACGTAATGGCAAGAGCGATTAAGGATATTTTTTGTCGATACCAAACGATGA
>JBGCFJ010000987.1:0-2173 GCA_045106885.1 Saprospiraceae bacterium | reverse complement strand
AGGTTGAAAATTGATAATCACGTGTCGGACACCTTTGGAGGTGTCCGACACGTTCGACTAACCATTTATCAGTTTTTTAGCTGACGCTCTAATTATTTAATACTCAAGTTTAAAAAAGTATTTGTTTACTATTATTTATTCTCAGATGATACAAATTTAAAACAAAAAGTTTATTTATTCAAATAATTTTAAAACATTTTAAACATATTTTTTTATTGTATGAATTAAATGTAACAAAATGTTATTTTTATGATTATTTATTAAAAAGTGTAATCAAATAAATTGTCACAAAATTAATTCACGCTTTGTAGAAAATAAATTTAGGTTCATTCTAATCATTTAAACTATGTACTTTATCGGATATGATGTTGGTAGTTCTTCTTTAAAAGCTGCGCTATTAGATGCAAAAACAGGAAAAACGATTGGCAGTGCTCAATTTCCTGACCAAGAAATGCCTATGCAAGCTCAACAAGCAGGTTGGGCAGAACAAGACCCTGCTATGTGGTGGGAGGCTTGCAAAAAAGCAACTGCTCGGCTATTAAAAAAAGTCCCCATTGATACCAACAAAATTAAAGGGATAGGCATTTCCTACCAAATGCATGGTTTGGTTGTGCTCGATAAAAAAGGCGAAGTTTTAAGGCCTTCTATTATTTGGTGCGATAGTAGAGCAGTTTCAATTGGAAATCAAGCTTTCGAAAGTTTAGGCAGTAAAAAATGTTTAGCTAGATTACTAAATTCACCTGGTAATTTTACCGCTTCCAAACTAAAATGGGTCAAAGAAAATGAAGCCGAATTATTCGACCAAGTGGATAAATTTCTGTTACCAGGCGACTATTTAAATTATAAATTAACAGGAGAAAAAAACACCACTATTTCAGGTTTATCAGAAGGTATGTTTTGGGATTTTAAAAAGAATCAAGTCGCTAAATTCTTAATGAAATATTATGGATTTAGTCAACAATTAGTGCCTGAAATAGTGCCTACTTTTTCTAACCAAGGTAGTTTGAGTGCCGCTGCAGCGAAGGAAATTGGCTTGCCAAAAGGTATAAAAATCTGTTATAGAGCTGGTGACCAACCCAATAATGCGCTATCTCTTAATGTCTTAAATGCAGGAGAAGTCGCTGTTACCGCTGGTACATCAGGGGTTGTCTATGGCGTTAGTGACCAAGTAAAATATGACCCTGAATCCAGAGTGAACACCTTTGCGCATGTCAATCACACCACTGAATTAAACCGATTAGGCATTTTATTGTGTATTAATGGAACGGGTATTTCCAATGCATGGGTCAAACGAACTTTAGGAAAATACGATTACCCGGCAATGAATGATTTAGCGGCAAAAATCCCTGTTGGCTCAGATGGTTTGTTGATGTTACCTTTTGGAAATGGTGCAGAAAGAATGCTTGGTAATAGTGACCCTGGCGCTCAATTTATCAACCTGAATTTTAATCGACATCAGGAAGGGCATCTTTGTCGAGCGGTACAAGAAGGCATTGTTTTTTCTTTCCAATATGGTTTAGAGATAATGGGTAAAATGGGCTTAAAACCCAACGTTATGCGTGCTGGAAATGCCAATTTATTCCTAAGCCCCCTGTTTCGTCAATTATTAGCCAACACTTCTGGAATCCCTATCGAATTGTATAATACAGATGGGGCTACAGGTGCGGCTATCGGCGCAGCAATTGGCTATGGTGCTACTGATTTTGATAATGCTTTTAATGGTTTAACCATTATAGAACATACAACTCCTGAAAAAGGTAGCGATGCTTATTGTGATGCTTATGGAAAATGGTTAGCTGCTTTGGACAAGTCGATGCGTTTAATTGAAAAGTGAAAATGGTAAAAAATCCGTTGAGAGATTAAATCCGTTGGGGACACCCACTATTAAAACCCAACGGATTAGACTTCCCAACGGATTGACCGCAAAAAGATTTCAATTTATTTTTTGTGGTGCCGAAGCTACGCTCCTTAAAGGAATTTTGGGTTAATTACTCCTACAGACGGGGGCAGGGCGCTGCTCTTTTAGTAAAAATCAAGGCGCGTAGCTGCGAAACGGTCTGTAGGAATTGCTGAATGTCCATTTTTCTTTAAGGAGCGTAGCTTCGGCACGATATAGCAATCTTTTTTCGGTCAATATCCCAACAGATTTAAATATTAGGTTGGGCCTGTATCA
>JBGCFJ010000986.1:0-7143 GCA_045106885.1 Saprospiraceae bacterium | reverse complement strand
AAATTTAGTGAAGTTTCTCTTGTTTTTGAGCATGTATTAGGGCGGGTAAGCGCAATTGAATAGGATTGCTTTTGACGCTGATTTCGCTGGTTTTTATGATTTTGATGAAGGAATATTGTGAAAAATTAGGAACATAGTCGGTTTCGTAAAATTTGACTACCTATCATTTTGGCTGAACATCATAATATCATCATAATAATCAGCGAAATCAGCGTCCAAAAAAAAGGTATGGATAAATTTATCGTTCATCATTCATCGTTCATAGTTTATCGTTCATCATTATCATACAATCCCCATCATCCCCAAATCCAATGGAATCTTCTTTCCCCCTTCTTTAATAGACTGATAAATTGCCTCAACAATAATCATATCTCGTTTGCCCATTTCCCCAGGGGCAACATTGGGTGTCCCTTGCGTAATATGCTTGGCAAAATCATCCATTTGTAGCCCTTGTTGTCGTTGATGTGGAAATTCCAATACTTTGCCATCGGAAGTCCGACCACTTAATGGTCCATAATTATTAGCAGGACTGAGTTCGACCCAACCTTTATCGAAATTGGTATAATGCCGATTGACATTGACATTATGAGAGGTGAAAATATTACCAACTGCGCCATTGGGGAAATCAAATTGAGCCGTTATCGTTTCATCTGTATCTTTAAAATAGTCGGGTCGAGTACTAAATTCTTGCGCCGCCACAGCCGTAGGATTCATGCCACTTCCATAAATCGCACTTTGAATGGCATAGACGCCCATATTCATCAAGGCACCACCACCCGATAATTTTCTATCTAATCGCCATTGGTTCGGATTCCCTCTAGAATTGTAGGCGGCTTCGGCAGTCACATAACGAACCTCCCCATACGTTTTTTCTTTGACCATACGCATCAACTCTTGGGTGTAAGGTTCAGAATGCAGTCGATACCCAACACTCAATTTTACGCCTGCTTTTTTACACGCATCTATAATCGCATCACATTCCGCTACACTTACTGCCATTGGTTTTTCGCAAATTACGTGTTTGCCCGCCTTGGCTGCACGAATACAAAAATCGGCATGCATAGAGTTCGGTAAGACCACATATACGATGTCAATATCCTTATTATCAACGATGGTATCGAAGTTGTCATAATTATAAATACTGGCTGCGGGAATATTATATTTTTCGGACCACTTTTTAGCCTTGTCAGGTGTTCCTGTTACGATACCTGCCAATCGACAATGTGTGGTTTCCTGTAAAGAAGGAGCTAATTGGTATTCGCTATAACTGCCCAAACCAACCAAGGCGACCCCCAATTGTTTTTCATTTTTGGTAGCAGCAACGGCACAAGCGGAAGGCATGCTAGTTGCCAAACCTAGCCCTAAAATAAAGGTGGCAGTAAAGGTTCTTCTATTCATTTTTTTCATGCTAAGTATTTTTGTAAGTTTTTTAATACGAGTAGTTTGAACGTACCGACGAATTCATTCGTCGCAGTATCAAAAAACGAATGAATACGTCGGTACATTGAGCATTTGTGTCTTTAAACAAAAGTGCCCTAATATCAAAAAAGAAGAAAGGTAATAATGACTACTGTGAAAACCTAAGTTTTTTTATTTAATTCCTAAATTGGTCGCAATGGAGTAAATTTGCAGGATGAAAAATAAACGAATCCAGCATCTACTGTTGCTTAATTTTGGCATGCTCTGTCTCTCTACTTCGGGTGTTTTGGGGCGCTTAATTCAATTGCCGCCGCCGCTCATTATCTGGTATCGAGCTTTTTTTGCTTTACTATTTATCGGTGCTTTTTGTTGGTGGAAAAAATACGATTTTCGGTTTGATGTAAAAGAGCATGGATTAACCATTTTTCTGTCAGGTGTTTTTATGGCAGGGAATTTTGTGTGCTATTTTTATGCTTTGCAATGGTCGAATGTAGCGATTGGGATGTTGGCTTTATTTACCTTTCCTGTCATGACGACGCTTTTAGAGCCGCTTTTTTTCAAGAGTAAATTCCAATGGATTCATCTGGTTTTAGCTGGAATGGTTTTATTAGGCATCTATTTTTTAGCGCCCTCCTTTGATATGGACAATAGTATGACCCAAGGACTGTTTATTGGGCTAGTCGCTGCTTTTTCTTGGACAATTCGCAATTTATTGATGAAAAGAAAAATTACCGTTTTTAATAGTTCGATTTTAATGTTCTATCAATTGCTAGTCTGTGCTTTGGTTTTATTGCCTGTTTTATTCATTTTTGAAATGGAGACTGTCCCTTCCCAAATTCCTTATTTACTCTTTTTAGGTTTAGTCACTACTGCGATTGGACATACTTTATTTTTAAATAGTTTTAAGCATTTTTCTGTCAGTACGGCGAGTATTATGTCCAGTATTCAGCCCATTTTTGGAATTATTGTAGCGATGCTAGTTTTAGGAGAAATTCCTAGTGGGCGTAGTATAATTGGTGGTGCGTTAATTTTGTTGACGGTGGTGATTGAGAGTCGGCGGACTATGGTAACGAAGTCATAATAGTAAATTATTGGTAGATATTTAACGGTCTTTTGACAATAAGATTAAAAAATATAAGATAGCAAATGATTGGAAGAAGGAAGTTTTTTGTAAGTGTTTCCTACTCAGGCTAGAAGCCTAAGCTACAAAAAAAGGGCTTGCAAAAAAGCAAGCCCTTAAACCAATTTTAGAAACATCTGTTCTTTTAGGTCTTTTATCTCATTCAGTAATTTGCTGTTACTGGATGGTTGTCGTTTATTTTTAAAATCATCCAGTGACGGGAAGTCACTGGATGATATATTATCGTTGGATATTGATAAATCCTGAATGCTGTCCGCCTTTTCCATCTGATAAGATGTAGAAGTAAGTGCCGTTTGGTAGGATTTCTCCGTCTATTTCACCGCCCCAGCTGTTGTCGTAGCCAGTTTTTTCGTAAAGTACTTTGCCAAATCGGTTGAATATCTTCAACTCATTTTCTGGGTAAGCTTCTAAGCCTTCAATCATAAAGTAATCATTGATGTCATCTCGGTTAGGAGATAAAGCATTGTATACTTTGATTGGGGCACATGCGACTGTTACCTTCACCGTTGCTGCTTCACAACCTTGACCGTTACAAATTTCGTAACGGAAGAAGTCTGGTTGCTGTGGCTCACAGTAATCTTCTTCAGGTTGGTAAGTTACGGTGTTGTCTGCATTGATAGTTAGGGTACCATGCTTTGGTGCTTCTAGGATATTTACCGTTGTAATTACATCTGCTGCTCGGTCACCCGCTGTGACTTCGATAACAGAAGCTTCGTTCATCATTGTCGCTACTTCATTATCTGTTGCAATAGGTAAACCATTTGATTTGTCTACCGATGGCGTTGTTGACTTGCCTATGCTCAACCCGCTATTTGTAGTTGTTGTTTTGTTACTGCCAATATTTAAACAACTTACTTTAATGACTATTCCATCTTCGCAACCTGTTAACTCATTGGTGAAAGTGAATATATGCTTGCCTTCTCCAGCGTATAACTGAATTGAGTTGGCGTCTGTCTCACATTTCTCAACTGCACCTGTATACATCTCCCCATTTTGGTCAATCGTATAGTTACCTAATTCACTCGCTGGAATTTCTACACAGAATCCAATTGTTTCATTGCAACTTGTAATACTTAATTGTTCAGCAGTACTAGCGATGAAATCTTCACATTTTAGCTTACTTTCATTACAAACAACTGTTACGGTAAATTGATCTTGGCAAAGTGTAAAGTTATTGGTTAGAGTTACATTATTCACACCTGTGCTGAAAGTCAAGGTAGTACCCAATGGTACTAAATTAGAATTCAACTCTAGGATTGCGAATGCACCCGTATTTAATTGTTCAATATCCATTGCGCCGTAACTCTTTCCTGCTACACCACCTTGTAAGGTTAATGTGCTAGGGTCTTGAAACCAATTTCCACTTGTGTCCCAAGTATTCATTAAATTCACTAAGTCGGTTAAGTTATTGAATCGTCCTGAGAATGTAACCCCATCAACTGACCAAGAACGTAAATTATATGGTCCACTAGCACCTCTGTTAGGCATCGTGAAGTAAGTATAAGCATAAAGCGTATCAAAATTACAGCCTGCAAATCCGCCATTATAAGTAGCACCATTTACTGTAAGGCTATAATCTAAGATTCTTTCTAATGGAATATCTACACAAACTTGACCGCCTGTATTACAATTAGTCGTCGTCACCGTAGTTTGTTGCATAGTCACAATTTCTTCCGAACATGCTACTGGTACTGGTGTATTATCTACACATCTAGTTAATAAAACGGTTTCTTCACAACAAGTATTAAGGTTCCTAATGGTCATTACCATACTAGCTGCATTCCCCATTGGTATTTCAACCAATGTACTCATTGCAACCCCTGTTACATTTGGATTCAACATCGTTTCTACCCATGTAATTTGATGTGTAATTTTCATATCACTATAAGCCGTCGTTGGATTACCTCCTGAGATACTTAAGATAGATGGATAGTTTAACCAGTTTCCTGCTGGGTCAATTGAATTCATCCAAGCTGTCAACTCTGCAGTATTATTTACCATCGTTGTATGCGCTGTTCCATTAACTGTCCAACTGTCCACTTTGTATGGGCCACTGTTTCCTTCGCCTTGTAATAAAGCGTAAGAATAAGCAGTTAAATTCGTAAAGTCACAACCGTGGCTTGGACTAATCATTTGTCCTGGTATTGTGATTAGGTATTGACTTATATCTGCTTGTCTAACTGGTAAACACAACTCTCCAACCGTTGCGCCTTGTGCTACACATACCTCTCTTTCTGGTGAAATTGGCGTACAAGCAGTATTACAATCTTGCGTTAAGTTAATATAAGCAATTGTATTGCAACCTAACAAATCAGTAATAACTACGCTGTAATTACCTGGGGATAAATTGAATGCGGTAGTACTAGTCGATACATTAGGTGTCCAACTATACGTATATCCACCTGCACCACCTGAGACGTTTAGATTAATATTTCCATCATCATTACAACAACCAGAAGCTGCAACCGTAGGATTTGTCGTTATTGGACTCATTACATTTATAGTTATTTGATCACTCGCTGTACATCCATTAGCTGTTCTTGTTGTTACCGTATAAATCGTCGTCGCTGCTGGTGTCGCTACTGGGTTCGCAATATTTGGATTGCTCAAGCCAGTTGCTGGACTCCAGTTATAGGTTGTTCCACCATTTGCATTTAAGAAGGCACTTCCTCCTGAACAAATCCTTTGGTCTGCACCCGCATTTACCGTAGCAGTGTTACCTACAGCAACCGTTACTTGGTCTGTAACTGTACATCCTCCCGCCGTTCTTACGGTCACAGTATAAGTAGTCGTTGCAATTGGTGTCACCGTTGGATTCGCAATATTTGGATTACTTAATCCGAAAGTTGGACTCCAACTGTAGCTGATTCCTCCACTTGCTGATAATTGAGCTGTACCGCCAGCACAAACTGTTTGGTTTGCACCTGCATTCACTTGTACCGCATTATTCACAAAGACGGTTACTTGGTCTGTTCCAGTACATCCTTCCGCAGTTGTTGAAGTTACGGTATAAGTAGTTGTTGCAATTGGTGTCAGCGTTGGATTCGCAATATTTGGATTGTTTAAGCCGAAAGTTGGACTCCAATTATAAGTTGCCCCACCGTTTGCAGTTAATTGAACCGTACCACCTGCACAAGTTGTTTGGTCTGGTCCTGCTGTAATTCCAGTACCTTCATTTACGAAGACTACCACTAAATCACTAGCAGAACAACCGAAGGCATCTGTTCCTGTTACGGTATAGGTTGTTGTTACACTAGGAGATGCATTTGGTGCTGGAGAATTTGGATTATCCAAACCAGTTGCTGGACTCCATGTCCAACTCACTCCGCCATTTACCGTCAATCTAACACTTCCGCCGTTACAAATATATTTATCTGGACAACCAACTACTGTTGGTCTGTCACTCACAGTTACTGTTGTACATGCTGTTCCTGTACATCCTTGTGCGTTAGTCGTCGTCACACAATAAGTAGTTGTTTGTGTTGGATTTGCAATAGGGTTCGCAATATTTGGATTGCTTAAGCCAGTTGCTGGACTCCAACTATAGGTTGTTCCACCCGTTGCATTTAAAGCAACTGGTTGACTACCACAAGTAGACACATTCGGACTGATGCCAACATTAATATTATCATTTACAAAAATCGTTACTTGATCCGTACTTGTACAGCCATTGGCATCAAAACAAGTCACGGTATAAGTCGTCGTCTGATTTATGGTTGCTACTGGGTTTGGCACATTTGGATTATTTAAGCCCGTTGCTGGACTCCATACACAATTTGAACCGCCCGTTGCATTTAAGTACACTGTTGAACCACTACAAACTGTTTGGTCTGCACCTGCATTGGCTGCGATGAATCCATTTACACTGACGGTTACTTGATCTGTACCAATACAACCTTCTAAGTTAGTCACGGTTACCGTATAAGTCGTTGTCCCGTTTGGACTCGCTGTTGGGTTCGCAATGTTTGGATTATCTAATCCAGTCGTTGGTATCCAACTATAAATCACACCACCACTTGCACTTAATGAGGTAGCTGCTCCTACACAAAGGGTCACATCTGCCCCTGCATTCGCTTGAGCATTTCCACCCACAATCACTGTTACCTCATCTGTCGATGTACAACCATTTGCATCTGTACCAACAACGGTGTAAGTCGTTGTCACCGTTGGACTAGCAATTGGTGTTGGTGTATTGGTTACATTTAATCCAGTTGCTGGACTCCACACATAACTGATTGCACCTGTCGCCGAAAGCATGGTGTTTTCACCTACACAAATCATTTGGTCATCTACTGTTTTAACTGTTGGTTTAGGATGTACCGTTACTACCATTTCATCTCTTCCTACACATCCTGAAGTATTCGTTACTTCAACCGTATAAGTAGTAATAGTCTGTGGTGTCGCTATTGGATTCGCAATGTTTGGATTGCTTAAGCCTGTGCTTGGTGTCCATACATAACGCTCACCACCTGTTGCTGCTAATTGAACGCCTTCTCCTTCACAGGTAGCTTGGTCAATACCTGCACTTACGGTCAACGCTCCTGCAACGGTTACTGTTACTTCATCCATGACCATACAACCTT
>JBGCFJ010000985.1:0-10097 GCA_045106885.1 Saprospiraceae bacterium | reverse complement strand
TTAAGTGAGCAGTCTTCATTTGTTCCCAAAAACCATCAGGTATTAATACTTTTCCTATTCGTCTACTTTCATTTTCCACCCAAATTCTTCGAGTATTATCTAATTTAGAAATCGCTTCAAATAGATTATTTTCAAATTGTTCTACCGTCGGTGAAATCGCTTCTCCAATAAATCCAAAAGCAGACCCTTTATGATGGGCTAATTTTTCTAAATCAATAATTTGTTCTCCTTTCTTCTTTAAAGATTTTAGAATTTTAGTTTTTCCACAGCCCGTTTTTCCACCAAGTACTAATAAATTTAAAGGTAATTCCTTGAATTGGTGCAACACAAAATTTCGATAGGCTTTATATCCTCCAAGAATCGTTTTTACTTCAAATCCTGCCATTCCTAATAACCAACCGACACTTCCGCTTCGCTTACCACCTCGCCAACAATGCAGTGCCACCGTTTTACTATCCGTCTTTTTTTCAACTTCCTCTATCAATAGACGCAATTTAGGTCCTACCAATTCTAGTCCTTTTAATAGTGCTTGTTTCGGGCTTTCTTTTTTGTATATCGTTCCAACAATTGCCCGTTCTTCATTTGAAAACAAAGCCAAATTAAAAGCAGTAGGAATATGTCCTTTTTCAAATTCCGCAGGGGTTCGGACATCAAAAAGAGGATACCTTTTGGTAGGCTTAAAAAAGGAGGCTATGTCTATTTTTTCAACCAAATGTGTGTTTTCTTTAATAAAAAGGAAGCTTAATTTCCTATGTTTTTTTGTAGAACTGAAGTTCCACTATACTTCAAAGTTGGCAAAAATACATAACAGTTGACCAACAAAGATGTTTTCAGCAGTTAAATTTCAAAATCGCCTGTTTTTATAATACTATAGCTTAGTTTCCACATCTAATATTTTTAACAACGTAGGTATTCTATAAGCTCCATCCATATTTTTAACATTTCCTGCCATTTCGGCCAAATCCGCCCCTTGACTAGTAATAAATAATGGATTTTTGCTCTCCCCTCTTTTAATAGGAATTACCAATTTATCAATAGAATGAAAACTCCTTTTTGCTACACCCACAATAGGGATTTTTCCATCTAAAGCATCGAATAGATAAGCCCCTAAACCTCGCTTCCCCAAATCATCTAAAAAAACATATCCATCTACAATAATCAAGTCTACCTTAGTCAAATCACTTAATTTTAAGACTTCTAGAATACCAGGCAATTCTCTTTTGTAAAATTGACCTGGAACATAAGCTGCGGTCTCTGGAATTTCGACAATATGAGTTTGGTTAGGTTCACTTGCCTTCCAATTATCAAATTCAATACTAACAGCTTTTGCAATTTCGGTTCTATAGTGGACATCTATGGCTATAATCATTGGCTTTGGTTTAAGAGCATGTTTAAATAGTTTTAAATTCAAGTACTACCATAAATTCATTCTTGAAAAAACATAAATAATATTTCTTTTTTTTATATAAATACCTATTTTAGCGCCTTGTCTAAAAAAAACATAATATTAGGCAAATATTGTATGAAACTAAAACTAAAAATAAAAAAAAAAAAGACCCATAGCATTACTGTCTGTAGGTGAATTACTTATTGACTTAATGAGTAGTGATTTTGCAGAATCACTAACTGATATTACTAATTTCCAAAAATTCCCAGGTGGTAGTCCTGCTAATCTTTGCATGAATATGGCAAGGTTGGGCAATTCTACAAAACTCGTTGCTACCCTTGGTAAAGATGATATGGGCGACTACTTATTAAATTATGTTCAAACTTTACCCATTAATTGTGAACATATTTATCAAGTTCCAATTCCCACTACGCTAATTTTGGTGACTCGCTCTAAGCAAGTGGCTAACTTTGAAGCCTATAGAGGCGCTGATTACCAAATTTTGCCCAATCAAATAACCGAAGCTACTCTTCAAAAAGTTTCCATCTTCCATACTACCTGTTTTGCTTTAAGCAAAAAACCAGCACAAACCACTATTTTAGCAGCAGCCAAAAAAGCAGTACAACTTGGTTGCCAGTTAAGTATTGATGCCAATTATGCCCAAAAAATCTGGCCCAATAGAACAGAAGCTCAAAAAGTAGTTGCTCAATATTGTAATTTAGGGGCTATTATTAAAATGAGTGAAGTGGATTGGGAACGTTTGTATGAAAAACCATTGGACAATCCAAAAGCTGCCATCGCTCATTTACTGAATTTAGGCGCAAAAGAAGTTTGTTTAACCTTAGGGTCGGAGGGATGTTGGGCAAGTAACACTTCGGCAATCCATTTTACGCCTGCTAGAAAAGTAGCAGTCAAAGATACCACTGGTGCAGGAGATGCTTTTTGGTCAGGTTATCTAACCGCTTTATTAGATGGACAATCTCTAGCAAACAGAGCTAAAGCCGGTAGAAAAATGGCAGAAATGAAAATTGGTCATCTCGGTGCTTTACCCTTGTCAATTGACCGAGCACGCATTTACCAAGATTTATAAAAATGTGAATAACTAAAATATATTATAACCTCAGGAGCGTCGTATTACTTAATATCAGGTAACACCGCAACATCCCCTATTTTTAGCTTAGCATCCAGTCAAAATATTAGAAAATAAGCCTATCTAAAGTGCATTTTTTTCCACGGTTATACTTTTAACAAAAAAATATTTATGCTTAAAGTAGATTTTTTTTCAGAAATTGCTTGGCATTAATTAAATTTGCGCCCAATTAAACCATAAATATCAATTTTTAAAACAATGAAAAATACCGTCTCCGTTTTATTAATTATTGGGATTCTGGTGTTAGTCAACCTGCTTTCCCGCCGCTTTTTTTATCGCTTGGATTTAACTGAGGACCAAGAATTTACTTTAAGTGATGCCACTAAGGATATCATTGGTGAATTAGAAGAACCACTAACTGTTTCTGCCTATTTTTCGGAAGATATGCCGCAACAAATGAAGAAAATCAAAAATGATTTTCAAGATATGTTGTTTGAATATTCCACGCTGTCTAATGGCATGATAGATTTTGAATTCATTGACCCAAGTGAGGGAGAAGAAAAACAACAAGAAGCTATTCAAAATGGGATTCAACCGCTGATGGTTCGAGTAGAAGAAAAAGACCAAGTCAAACAGCAACAAGTTTTTTCAGGTGCAGTATTGCAAGTTGGAGAGCAAAAAGAGGTACTCCCTGTTTTAGTAGCAGGAGCAGGCATGGAATATGCCTTATCTACTGCCATCAAAAAATTGGCGGTTTTAGAAAAGCCTTCTATTGGTTTGGTGCAAGGACATGGTGAACCATCTTTATCTGATTTACAGCAGGTTTATCAATCACTTTCCATTCTTTATTCAGTTGAAAATATAGATTTAAATACGGAAGCAGAGATATCTAGTAGGTTCAAAGCTATCGCAATCGTTGCTCCAAAAGATTCAATTCCGCCCAGTCATTTTGCTAAATTAGATGGTTACTATAATAAAGGCGGAAAAATAATGGTCAGTATTAACCGAGTTAATGGAGATTTACAAACGGCTCAAGGAACAGACTTAACGACGGGTTTAGAAACATGGTTACAAGGAAAAGGAATCGAGGTCGAAGGTAGCTTTTTAATTGATGCGGCCTGTGGAAGTGTGACTGTCCAACAACGACAAGGGCCTTTTATGATGAATACGCCCGTTAGTTTTCCTTTTTTACCGCTCATTTCTAATTTTGCCGACCACCCTATCACCAAAGGATTAGAACAAATAATCATGCCTTTTGCCAGTCCAATTCGCTATGTAGGAGATAGTATTGGTGCTTTTACGCCAATAGCTTTTTCTTCTTCTCAATCAGGTACGATTAGACCTCCACACTATTTTGACGTACAACGAAAATGGACAGCGGCAGATTTACCTACGGGTAATCTAGCTGTGGGCGGAGTCTTAGAAAATCAGTTAACAGGTGGCAAATTAGTTGTTTTTGGAGATGGTGACTATGCCACCGCAGGTCAACAAGGAGGTCAACGTTCAGACAATTCAAGTTTGATGGTAAATAGTATTGATTGGTTATCGGATGATACTGGCTTAATCGAATTACGAACAAAAGGAGTTGCTTCTAGACCAATTGATAGTGAATACTTAGGAGATGAAAATTCGGATAAAAGAGCGATGATTAAGTACTTAAATTTTGGCTTGCCCTTACTCTTAGTGTTGGCTTATGCGCTTTTCCGAAATTTTAAAGCTAGAAACTTAAGAATACAACGAATGCAGGAACGGTATTTGTAATTTTCAATTTTCAATTTAGAATTTAAAAATTTCAAAACCTTAAATGGAATACATTCGGTGTGCTGCAAATTTTAAATTCTAAAAATTAAAGTTATTCACTATAATTAAGAATCGCTATTTTGAAAATTGAAAATTGAAAATTTTAAATTGAAAATTGCTTAATGCTGCTGATATGAAAAATAAAACCCTCTTACTAATATTCTTATCTTTATTAGGTATATTCCTAGTTTCCCAATTTGCTTTTGAGAAAAAAACTAGGACGTTTAAAACAGAGTTGATTCAATTAGATACTGCTCGTATTACTTCTATCCTACTCTATCCAAAGGGCGACAATCAGGAAGAAACTTTATTAAAAAAAGAAAGTAATTTTTGGGTAGTTTCCAAAGGGAATATTACTACTAAAGCCAATCAAGGCGCCGTTCAATCTATTCTTAGAAATTTAGCTTTAATCAAAACGAAAAGAGTCGCTTCTAAAAGTGCTGAAAAATGGGCAGATTACGAAGTAGAAGAAGCCAGTGGCAGCCGAGTAAAAGCCTATGCGGGAGACAAATTATTAGAAGATTTTATCGTCGGTCGTTTTAATTTTAATCAACAAACTAGAGCAGGCATTTCTTATGTCCGCTTAACGCAAGGAAATGAAGTTTACGCCGTAGACGGTTTCTTAAGTATGACCATGGGGCAAGGTTTTGATGCTTATCGAAATAAGGAAATTCTTTCTTTAACAAAGGCTAATATCACTCAAATTGCTATTAATACCTTAGGCACCACAACTGTATTACAAAAAGGAATTGCAGATTGGGCACAAGATGGTGCTACTATAGATTCAACAACTATTGCTAGCTATTTAACTGGTTTACAAACCATCTCAGGGGTTACTTTTGTCAATAATTTTGATGAAATGCAAAGCCAATCTTTACTATACAAAACCCTTTCTATTGAAGGAAATAATATTCCTAGTCCTATCCTTGTGAAAGCTTTTAGGGATACGACCCAAACAGAACCTTATATTATTCAATCTTCTTTGAATCAGGGAAGTTATTTTGCTAGTGGGGAGGATGGGATATTTAAACAGCTTTTTGGGAGTTGGTAAAATGGGGATATTAATGATTTGGTAAAGTTAGGTGATTTACAATACTATCCAGTTTTTACCACATAGTCATATAATAAAAGACACATAGTCCACATAGTTTTACGAGCTAAGTAGTGTGCCGAAAATACCCTAACAACTATTGATTATTCTGAAATTTCTGGTTAGGATTTTTAATCCGACACCTTTATTTACTCGACTCTGGCGAGATTAAAACAGTTTCTTATACTTGCCCGAGGCAAGAAAAATAGTGGGAACTTATCATTTTTCTTTGTTTGGTTTAATGAAAGCTGATTAATCAAGTTTGCCAAAATAACTCTTGAGTTCTAACCTCTAAAGTTTCTGAATTAAATAAATCATAAATACTTTCAAATCCAATTACCTCTTTATTTTTTATCCAGCAAATTTCACCATATCCGTGGACTCTTCTTTGTGGACTCTACTTTCCAATTGTCATTATTCCTTCTTTTGCCCAATCACCTTTTTCTTTTTGAATTAGCCATTTAATAAAATAGCTGTCTTCGTTCATTTTTGATGCATCAACTATCCTTACTTCTCTTTTAAAATTTGATTCCCATTCTTCTACAATGTTTTTTGCGATTATTGAATAGCCTGACCAATTATGAAAACAAAAGATTATGCTTTTCTCTTCTGTTTCAATTAGATTTAAAAACTCTTTTTTATCATTTACAAATTTTATTTTCGAAAATAGCATTTTATTTTTTTCACATGGTACACAACACTTAGGTGTAATCCACCATTTTAAAGAATAGTTTCGAGTTAAAAAAATTGAAAAAGTATATAAAATAAAATCAAATAACAGACAATAAATCATAAATTTAATTACCAAATTAACTTGCACCCTGTAAATAACAATCTCCTCTAATATCCATACTTATCCTTCCACAAATGCTTCAATTTAACCCGAATTTTCTCTTCAGTAGGATTATTACTAGGTTCAAATAAGGCTGTTCCTTTAATAGCTTCTGGCATAAATTCCATGTCTGCGAAGTTGTTCTTTTCGGCATGAGCATATTTATACCCTTTTCCATAATTTAAATTTTTCATCAACCGAGTCGGCGCATTCCTAATTTCTAATGGAACAGGTAAACCTCCAGTCTCTCGCACTAGTTTTTGGGCTTTATTAATTGCCATATACGTTGAATTACTTTTAGGCGATGTGGCTAAATAGACGGTCGCTTGCGATAGAATTATTCGAGCTTCTGGCAGGCCTACTGCGGTGGCAGCTTGAAAAGCGGTTGTTGCCATTAATAAGGCATTAGGGTTGGCTAATCCAATATCTTCTGAGGCAGAAATCATCATCCGTCGAGCGATAAATTTAATATCTTCACCACCTTCTATCATTCGAGCTAAGTAATAAACCGCAGCATTGGGGTCGCTTCCTCTAATAGATTTGATAAATGCAGAAGCTATATCGTAATGTTGGTCACCAGCTTTATCATAAACGGCAATATTTTGCTGCACTTTTTCTTTTACTAAATCATTATTAATCAATAATTTAGTTGCCCCTTCTTGAAAATTCGTCACTAATTCTAAGACATTCATCAGTTTTCTTGCATCTCCACCAGAATACAATAAAAGTGCCTCATATTCTGCTACTTCAATCGGTTTTTTTTGTAAAAATTCATCTTCAGCCAAGGCCCTATCTACCAAATTGATAAGCTGTTCTTTCGTCAAATGTTTTAATACATATACTTGGGCTCGACTTAGTAAAGCTGAAATTACTTCAAAAGAAGGATTTTCGGTGGTTGCTCCTATTAGCGTAATCGTCCCTTTTTCTACTGCTCCTAATAAGGAATCTTGTTGTGCTTTATTAAAGCGATGAATCTCATCAATAAATAAAATCGGATTCGGTCGATTAAAAAATTGTTGCTTTTTAGCTTTAGCTATCGTCTCTCTAACATCTTTAACCCCAGAACTTACTGCACTTAAAGTATGAAAAGGACGGTCTAGCTGATTGGCGATAATAGTGGCTAAGGTCGTTTTGCCTACGCCTGGAGGTCCCCACAAAATAAAAGAAGGAATTTTACCCGATTCTATAGACTGCCTAAGTACCGCACCAGGGCCCGTTAAATGTTCTTGTCCAACATAAGCATCTAAGCTTTTAGGACGCATTCTTTCCGCTAATGGTTGTAACATCTTTTTTAATTTTCAATTTTCAATTTTCAATTTCCAACCACCTTTGGTAGAAATTGAATTTGAATTTGATGTTAAGTATAGCTGCTTAGCATAAAATTCCTAATTAGCTTTTAAAGACCTAAAGATATAGAAAGTTTGACAAAAAAAAATAGCGATTCTCTAAAGAAAATCGCTATTTTTTGCCAATATATTTTTGAAATATTTATTTCAATTAAACATTTTGTTATCTAACTTTTGTAAATTCTACCCCATTATCCATTACTACGTGTGCTTGTCTAAAACCAGCATTTTTCGCAGCAGCAGCAGCTCTTTGAGCTTCTCCCAAATTAGCATAACCTCCCAATAACATAATCGTCCAAGGTCCTTTAGTTCTTTGTTCTACAGAACCGATATTTTCTACCTTAGAACGTTGAAAAAATTGTGGTTTTTTATAAGCCGCTAATCTAACTTTATAACCAGAACCGAAGCCAGAACTTGTACTTGTCCCTGTATTCGTATAATTATTTCCTTTAGAGATATTAGCATCCGCAATCACAACTTCTTGCCCTAAGCCTTCTAAAGATTCTGTAACAACAAAACAATCTTTAAAACCTTTTCTTTTCGCTTGCTTAGCAGCAGCAGCAGCTTCTGCTCTTGTCGCAAAAACACCTACACGCACTTTAGTTTTACCTCCTTCGTACCTATTATAAACATTTCCTACTGTTCCCAATGCTTTAAAACGACTCAAATCATTCGTTCTAGAGGAATTAAAAGCAGCGACTTGAATAGCATAACCAGAGCCAATATTCGGTGAAGTAGTTCCACCACCATTATTTCCACCAGTTTCAGTAACAGGAGGGGTAAGTCCAGAAGCTCGAACAGGGTAACTCCCTAAAATATTTCGCTCCTGTCCATTTCCAGTATCCACATTTCGGCTAACATCGAAATAACCTGGTTTAGAGTAAGTAACCAAATAACTACTATAAGGCTCCAATGATAAAGCATAAGCACCTGTGCCGTCAGACCTAGTCTCTAAAGCTCTTCCTGTTTGTTGATTGGTCGCTTTAATAAAAACGGAGGGTACATCGGCACCACTAGTGATGTCATAAATTTGACCTACATAACTATTATTATCAGTCGTTGGATAAGTAGTACCACCTCCACTAGTCGTACCTGAGCGGCGCAATAATATTTGAGTACTCTGCGCACCACCTAATTGATTTTGAGAAACATTTAAGGTCGTTGGCAAATATCCATCTTTTCTAATAACCACTTGACAACTAAGCCCTTGTGGTATTTGAAGAATATGGCGTCCACTAATATCCGTAACAAAAGTAGGTTGTCCGCAAGAAGAAAAATCAATATCTGCCCCAACAACAGGTTGCATACTTAATTCATCTAAAACGGTAATTTCTAAATTATCAGAAGATTTAGAAACTCGATAAATATCTTCATTCCCTTTTCCTCCTGTGCGGTTAGAAACAAAATAACCTAAGTTTCTATTATTGTCATAAATAAAACCATAATCATCTCTAGAAGAGTTAATATTTGTATCTAAATTAAAAACTTGGTCCCAAGCACCACCTGATTTTGCTGCTCTAAAAACATCTAAACCTCCCATTCCTTTATGCCAATTAGAAGCAAAATATAAATCCAGCCCATCAAAAAACGGAGTAATTTCATCTCCTTGGGTATTGACTGTTGGGCCTAAATTTTCAGGTTCTGACCAAGTACCATTTAACCAGTAACTGACAAAGATGTCAAAACCTCCAAAACCTCCTGGTCGGTCAGAAGCAAAATATAAAGTATTGCCATCAGGAGAAAAAGAAGGATAAGCGGTAGAAAAATTAGACCCGTTGTGTGGAAAATATTTAGGGTTTTGCCACTCACCATTCGGCAATGCCTCCGCAATTTGTAGATTTAAGTTAACACCGCTAGAAGGAATTTGTCGCTTTCCATTGACAAAATTATTTCTAGTCAAAGCAACCCATCGTCCATTTTTAGAATAAGCGATTGGCCCTTCATTAGCCGCTTTAATTCTTTGGTGTAATAAAGCAGGCTTTCTAAGGTAGTTATTTTGGTCTCTGCTGGTAATAAAAGGATAATTCACTTCAGCTCTTACCTTATTACTACCACTAAAATCTATTCTGGAAGAAGCAAAAACCAATTGGTCTTTGAAAAAAGTAGGTGCAAAATCAGCTGCTCCAGTATTAACAAATTCTGCATTCACTCGATAAGCAGCTGGGCTACCAACTTTGTCCATTGCATGTTGGATACTGCCCGAATAATGAAGTCCCTTTTCTGGATTAGTTTCGGCATATTTTAGAAACCATTTTCTAGCTTCTGAATATTTCCCCAATCCTTTTAAAGTCTCTCCATATTGAAAATAAAATTCAGGGCTAATTGTATAATTATTAATAACTGATTCATACCATTTAGCTGCCTCCTCTAATTGGTTTAGGTATCGATAACTATCCGCTAACCTTGCTTTGGAGGTCACCGAATCTTTATTCTTGTTTATATACCGAAGATAGCTTTTAACCGCCTCTTCATAATCATGTATCTGGTAATATTTATCTGCTTTTTTTCGAAGACCACTTTGGGCAGACAATGCCAAAGGCATTATACAAATA
>JBGCFJ010000984.1:0-2099 GCA_045106885.1 Saprospiraceae bacterium | reverse complement strand
CATAGCCGTCAAGCTAAGGAATTTTGAGTCACTAAAACATTGATTAATAATTATTTACAAATAATTATATAGTTTATTTGTTAGTGATATTCGCTAAAAAAGGAATGATTTATCGATAAATCTGAATAAGTCAATTTTCTTTTCTAGTCAGGAATTAAAATTTACATGTTAAATATATAACCGACATTTCTAACCCTTGAAAAAAAATAGGAGCAATTAAGTAAAGAAGGATAAAATAACCTAAATTGCTTAAAAAAAAGAGAAGAAATGGAAGAGATAGAAAATATAACGACAAAAAATATAGACCACTTAGGAATAGTGTCAGGAGTATGTGAAGAAATAGGGCTTGTCAAATTGATAGACAAACTAACAGAGTCTGATGAACAAAGGAAAGTAAGTGTAGGAACTGCGAGTAAAGCCATGATATTGAATGGATTGGGTTTTGCAAACCGAACCCTATATCTGACACCAGTATTTTTCAAGGATAAAGCAGTAGATGTATTACTAGGCGCAAAAATAAAAGCAGAAGATTTAGATTCGCATTGTTTGGGAACAGCCTTGGATGCGATATATAAAGCAGGAATAAGTAAAGTTTTTTATAATGTATCGTTACAGAGTATCAAACGATATGGCATAAAGATAAAAAGTCGGCACTTAGATGGGACAACATTTATGGTACACGGGGATAAATATAAAGATGGAGGAGAAAAGATAGGACAAATAGAGTTAAAAAGAGGGTATAACAAGCAAAAGCGGAACGATTTACGTCAATTTGTCTTTGAAATGATAAGTTCGAATGTAGAAGGTATTCCCTTGTTTATCAAGGCAGCAAGTGGCAATAAAACAGATAAGACAGAGTTTCCAGAAGTGTTGGAAGCGTACATGAAACAAATGCAGGAAAGTGAAGAAAAATTGGAAGGTTATGTGGTGGCAGATAGTGCCTTATATGGAGAGGAGAATTTAGACAGAATAGCCTCTATTCAGTGGATAAGTCGAGTACCCGAGACGATTAAACAAGCCAAGGAGGAACTAAAATATAGTAAAAACAGGTCATGGAAAAAATTTGAAGCTGCTCCTGGTTACGAATATGAAGAGGTATCAAGTAGTTATGGGGGGATAACTCAAAGATGGTTAATAATCAAGTCTAGTGCAGCGGCAATCAGAAGTAAAAAGACAGTAGAAAAGAAAGTAGCTAAAGAAAGTATAGTATTAAAAAAGGGCATAAAAACATTAAAGAAAGTTAATTATTCAACGAAACAAGAAGCAGAGCAAGTGGTAGCCGATTGGTATAATAAAACCCTTAAAATCAAGGACAAACGCTATCATAATTTAGGAAAGATAGAGGTGCTTAAACAATTACATTACGGTCGGGGTCGAAGAAAAGCAGACGCAAAACCTGAAAGAATAGATTATGAATTAAAACAAGTTGAATTAACGAGAAATGAACAAGCTATTAAAGAGCATATACATGAGAAATCTCAATTCATTTTAGCAACTAATGAAACGGACAGTACTAAATTAGGTGTAGATGAGTGGCTACATTTATATAAAAATGAGCAACAAAAGGTAGAAAGAGGCTTTCGTTTTTTAAAAGACCCAATGTTTTTGTTAAGCCATATATTTTTAGAACTCCCTCGACGAATAATGGCTTTATCAATGATAATGGGCTTATGTCTTTTAGTTTATACCTTAGCTCAATATAAGCTTCGAAAGATATTAAAACAGACAGGTGAAACGATTCCTAATCAATTGGGAAAACCGATACAAAATCCAACGACAAAATGGGTTTTTCAACTGTTTAGTGGCATCCATGTTATCTATATTAACGGGATTAAAAAAGGGATACTCAATTTAGATAAAATCCAACTTAAAATACTAGAGTTAATGGGGGCAAAAATTCACTCTTACTACACCGTGTAGTAATTGGGTAAGGGAAAGTATGCCTTGTAGCGAATAGATAAAAACGCAAACAGTTGATTATTAATCAATTATAAATATGATATTGAAATAATTTGTATGAAACATATCTCATCTTATAGTCCTTTTAATGAGAAATTCGAGAAATCGGTCTGTTTTTTAGCGAGGGTTAGAAATGTAGG
>JBGCFJ010000983.1:0-4903 GCA_045106885.1 Saprospiraceae bacterium | reverse complement strand
GCGACAACCAAATTATCTCCTAAGAGATATGTTGGTCAAATGATGGGTATCTGGTTTGTTGGTGCTGCTTTGGGTAATTTAATTGCTGGTTTATTTGCTGGAAATTTTGACCCAGAAAATGTACAACAAGTGCCTGATTTATTTATGTCTGTCGTGACTGTCAGTATCGGTGCAGGAATCATTTTCCTAGCTTTAAGTCCATTTGCTAAAAAATGGATGGGCGATATTAAATAACTGTAGCGCCAAGCTCTGCTTGGTCGTTTTTATACTAAGCAGAGCTTGGCACTACAAGTCCCCGACAAATAAAATCATTATTAACGAAAAAACTATTTTTTATGTCCAATAATAATGGAGATTTATTAACTGCGAACGGTTCGGTCCTAGGGCATCCCTCAGGATTATTTGTCCTATTCTTTACGGAAATGTGGGAGCGATTTTCCTATTATGGAATGCGGGCTTTATTAATTATGTTTTTTACCGCTTCTCTAATTGGCGGTGGCTGGGGATGGCCAGAAGAATACGCTTATGCTATTTTTGGTACTTATGTCTCCTTAGTTTATTTATCCACTTTAGTGGGCGGTTATGTTGCTGATAATATTATAGGGTATCGAAATTCAATCGCTTTAGGTGCTTTATTAATGTCCCTTGGACATGGTAGTATGGCATTAGAAACACCTTTTTTCATATATTTAGGATTGACTTTATTGGTAATAGGGAGTGGTTTTTTTAAACCTTGTATGACCGCTATTATTTCAGAAATGTATGAAAAACATCCAGATAAAAAAGATGGTGCTTATACCATTTTTTACATGGGCGTAAATTCAGGAGCATTTTTGGGCATTTTACTTTGTGGTTATTTAGGGGAAAAGATAGGTTGGACTTATGGATTTAGTTTAGCAGGTATTTTCATGTTTTTCGGTTTATTACAATTTTGGTTTGCGCAAGACGTTTTTGGTGAGGCAGGAAAAAAACCAATTAAAGAAAAACAGTTAGCCGTAATAAAAGAGGATGGAGATAAAAGAAATCCATTTGAAATGTGGCAAATTGTCTTGTCTGCAATTGCAGGAATCTTAGGCTTCATCTGGATTATTAACGACCCTGTTTCAAAAATATCAGAAGGCGCTACTAACTTTTTACCATTTAGTGTAGGAAGTATGAGTGGGCCTAATTTTACTATTATCGCTGCTTTTGTTATTTTTCTAACGGTCGTTATTGCTCGATTGACAAATTACTCTAGTATTACGAGAGACAAAATGATAGCGGTATTATTCTTCTGCTTTGTAACCATTTTCTTTTGGGCAGTTTTTGAACAAGCACCTGGGTCTTTAACCATCTTTGCAAGAGATTATACGGATAGATTTTTAGAAGGAAGTGCAGGTATGACTTTTAATATTGTCAATTCTATTCTAACGCTTGTTCCATTAAGCATATTTACTTGGATTATCTTTTTATTATTTCAACAAATTGGTAATAAGTATAGCTTATCTTTTGTCTTCTTGACTATAAGTTTCCTTATTATTTGGGGTATTACTTTATGGATGTTACTACGGGAATTTGCAGCAGAGACAACGGAAGTTACCGCTTCTTGGTTTGGTATCTTAAATTCCTTGTACATCATCATTTTTGCACCTTTATTTTCTAAAATATGGGAAAGCAAATACAACCCAAGCGCCAATATGAAATATGCTATTGGTATGTTTCTACTGGGATTAGGAATGGCTTGCATAGCCTATGGAGCAAGTGATATTCCTCCAGGCGCTAAGGCTAAAACGGTATCCGTCAGTATGATTTGGTTAATCTTAGTTTACCTTTTTCATACGCTAGGAGAACTCTGTATATCTCCTGTTTCTCTTTCCTTAGTGAGTAAATTGGTACCAGGGCGAATGATTGCTTTTATGTATGGTATGTATTATTTAGCCATTGCCATTGGTATGAAACTAGCAGGTGTTTTTGGTGGAGCTTCGGCAGGAATTGCTGAGGAAAGTGGTATTAGCTATTTCTTTTGGATATTAACGGCTGTTTCGGTTGCGCTTGGTGTATTATGTATTTTGTTATCGCCAATCATAAAGAAGTTGATGCATGGTGTTCGGTAGCTATTGATAAAAAAGGGATTCATTTCCCCTATAAAATATTTTTCTGGGAAATGAATTTCCCAGCTACGATTATAAAAGCAGGGAACAAAAGCAGTATATTTGGCTTTTGTTTCCTGCTTTTTTATTTGGTAGGACTTATCTATTTTTCAAAATAGCCTATATCCACACATGAGAATTTTAGCCTTTATCCTTTTCTGCTTTTTTGTAAATGTAGCAACCGCCCAAATTGACACCTCTAATATTTACGACTTAGTTCCAGTCACCGTCCAAGCTACTCGCTTTGAAACGGAAGATATTAAATCTCCTTTAGCAACAACTTCTCTAGCAAAGTCTTTTATTCAAAGAGGACAAAATCAACTATCTGTCAATGAATCACTAGATGCGATTCCTGGTTTATTTGCTTTAAATGGCAATAATTTTTCTCAAGATTTACTAGTGTCTATTCGTTGTTTTTGGGCAAGGGCAGCTTTTGGAATTAGAGGCGTAAAAGTCTTAGTGGATGGTATTCCAGAATCTACGCCCGATGGACAAGCACAAGTAGATAATTTGGATTTAGGGGTTATAGAAAATATCGAAGTCGTTAGAGGGCCTTCTTCTGGATTATATGGGAATGCTTCTGGGGGCGTGATTAGTTTTACGACGCAAAATCCTACGGCCAATCCTTTTGTGGAAGCTAGAGTAGCGCTTGGTTCTTATGGTTTGCAACAGTATCAATTAAAAACAGGACAGCAAAAAGGAAAATTTGGCTATTTGCTTCATGGGATTCATGTTAATACAGATGGTTACAGAGAAAATAGTGGTATGAAGAATACTATTTTAAACGGTAAATTTAATTTCCAATTAACAGATAAATCCAATTTGCAATTCTTAGCGAATTATGCGAATAGCCCACAAGCGGATGACCCTGGTGGTATTAATTTAGCGCAAGCAGAAGAAGACCGCCGAAGTGCTAGAGATAGAAACTTATCCTTTATGGGTGGTGAAGAAATTGTGCAATCTCGATTTGCTTTTATTTATAAAAATGCAATTGCCGACAACCAACAGTTAGAAATAAAAACTTGGATTAGTAATCGAGACTTTGCCAATCGTTTGCCTTTTGGTTTTGGAGGTATCGTAGAATTTGATAGAACTTTTACAGGCTTGAATATTAATTACGAGTTACATAATGACAAAGTTTTTGGTTTGCCATATCGAGCAAAAATTGGTATTGATTTGCAAAATCAGGCGGATGACCGTATGCGTTTTAGAAATGAAGATGGTGTGAAAGGGGGGATGACCTTAGACCAAAAAGAAGAATTCAGAAGTTTTGGGGCTTTCTTGATACAAGAATTAAGTTTCTCTGAAAAATTTACAGCGATGTTAGGCACTCGCTTTGACGGAGTTCGTTTAAAGGCAACGGATAATTTTTTGAGTAATGGCGACCAATCTGGGGAATCTACTTTAAATAGTTTTAATCCAACTTTTGGATTGGTCTATAGTGCTTCTGATGCTGCCAATATTTACGGTAATATTTCTACTAATTTTGAAACGCCTACTTTGAATGAATTATCTAATAATCCTTCTGGTGTAGGTGGTTTTAATCCTGAATTAATGCCGCAAGAAGCAACTAACTATGAAGTCGGTATCAAAGGAATTGTTAATAATAAACTGCGTTATGAATTGGCTTTATTTACCATTAACGTCAAGGAAGAAATTGTTTCTTTTGAATTGGAAGATTTCCCTGACCAAGATTTTTTTAGAAATGCGGGAAGTACAGACCGAAAAGGAGTAGAAGCAAGTTTGACTTATAATTTAGCAAGAGGATTGAATGCTTTCTTAAACTATACCTACTCTGATTTTAAATACGATTCTTTCCGTTCTTTTGATGGGAATTTTTTACCTGGTATTCCAAAGCATAATACCTTTTTTGCTTTGAATTATTCTCGGAATAAAGGGTTGTTTGGGTCTTTACAAGTTAGAAGTATCGGCGAATTATTTGCTAAAGACGATAACTCTGTAACGGTAGATGGTTTTACAGTAGTAAATTTAAAACTAGGCTATCGACATAATCTAACTAAAGGGCATATTGAACCATTTTTTGGTATCAATAATTTATTAGGCACCGAATATTTTGATAATGTTAGAGTGAATGCTTTTGGTAGTCGATTTTATGAACCAGCACCAACGGCTAATTTTTATGGAGGGGTGAAGGTCTTTTTTTAGAAGTCAGAGGTCAGACCGAAAATTAAAATTTTCTGTCAGAAGTCAGATTTATTTTAGAAATCTGACTTCTGACAGTTTATGAAATAAACGGTCTGACTTCTCACTTCTCAATTTTACCCGTATTTCTCAATATGCTTAATAAAAGTACTCAAATCCTTATCGCCTCGACCAGATAAATTCACTACAATCACATCATCTTCTTTATAATTAATATAATCTAGTGCCGCAAAAGCATGTGCGGATTCTAAAGCAGGGATAATCCCTTCGGTACGAGTTAAAAAGTAGGCAGCTTTCAACGCATCGGCATCCGTAATACTCACCGCTTCTGCTCGACCTGTATCAATTAAATGCGCATGCATTGGGCCAATGCCAGGATAATCTAGTCCCGCAGAAATCGAATAAGGTTCTACAATTTGCCCATCTTTCGTTTGCATTAAAAGTGTTCGGCAACCGTGAATAATTCCTTTTGTCCCCAATACACTCGTGGCGGCAGATTCGCCTGAATCAATCCCTAATCCTGCTGCTTCAACCGCAATTAGACGGACATCCATATCATCCAAATAATGGTAAAAAGTACCTGCTGCATTACTACCTCCTCCAATACAAGC
>JBGCFJ010000982.1:0-27907 GCA_045106885.1 Saprospiraceae bacterium | reverse complement strand
CTCAATGAACAGACTTGCGAAGTTTTCAAAACTTAGAAAGCCTTATTTTTCAATAACTTAGACTTCCCAAGTTTTGAAAACTTTGTAAGTCCTATCAACCGATAATTTACAGTTCCAATTTATTTGGCGATTACGAGTACCCGACACTATTTACTTGAAAGACTACTTAGCCGAATTTTACTTAACATCTTATATCTGCTTCTGCACTTTCACCTGTGTAGTGGTATCAATATCCGTACTCAACACTTCTATTTTCAATCCATCTGACAACCCTGTTTTAATTTCCCGCTTTTCAAATTCTTGGTCACCTACCGCTACTTCTATAAAGGTAGAATCATTACTAAAAATAACATCTCTCTCTTGCAAGGCAATAACTTGTTCTCTTTTGTCTAAAATAATATCTCCATTGGCAGAATATCCAGCTCTTAAAAAGACGCCTTCGGTAGGTTGGATAGCTGCTCTAACTTCAAATTTAACCGTTCCCTCTTCTTCAACTCCTTTAGGAGAAATAAATTCTAAAGTAGCTGCAAATTTCTCATTTTCAATAGCCCCAATCGTCAATTCTAAAGGCATGCCTTCTTTTAATTTACCTACATCCGATTCATCCACTTTTCCTTCAAAAATTAAGGATTTCATATCGGCTACAATGGCTATACTTGTTCCTTCATTAAAATTATTTCTTTCGATAACCGAAGAACCTTCTTCTACAGGTACATCTAAGACCATCCCTGCTACTGTTGAGACGACAATATTATTAACTTGTCGAGAGTTTTTAGAGGCTCCTTCTTTTAACAATTGCAAATTATTAATCGCTGCATTCATTTCTTGTTTGGCAATATCGACGTTTGCTTCAAATTGTTGTAGCGTGTTTCCTGCTAATAATTGCGCATTATCATAAGCTGCTTTCGATACTTCCATGTCTCTTTTGAAACGGTTATAATCCAATTCACTTACGACGCCTTCCTCAAATAAACGTCGGTTTCTAGCTTCTTCTTTCTCAGCTGTTTCATAGCTAGAACGAGCGCTTTCGACGTCTAATTTTTTACCGAACACCTCTTTTTGGCGTTTTAGTTCTCGCTGCGCTTCATCATAACGGATTCGAGATAATTCGACTTGACTCTGTGCATTATTAATACTGATTTGACTAGGAATCAACTTAATTTTAGCAATTTTTTGTCCTTTTGTCGCAATCTCCCCTGCCTCTACATATAATTCATCCACAACACCAGAAACTTGTGGCTTAATCAGCACTTCTCTACGAGGCTTAATCGAACCAGTAGCAACGGTCTTTTTAATAATATCTGCAATTTCTGGTTTATTCGTATCATAAACCACAGGGTCTTTAGCGTTTTGTTGGTAAAAATAAACGCCTAAAAAAATAGAAAATAGCACCAATACGGCAGCTAAGGAAATAACACAGCCTTTATTCATTGTTTAAAGTTTTTTAGTTTTTTAACAGGTGATTTTTTATAACTATATTTGATTTTCTGACAAATCCCTACGACCTGTCGGAATAAACTATGGAATAAAATTTTAACCGTCCGATGACTAGCGTCGTCGGATGTTTAAAATCAGCTCATCCGACGACGCTAGTCATCGGGCGAGATGATTTCTTACTGGATTTGTCAAAGAATCCTATATTTTTTTTACAGCTCAGAGCGCTGTATTATTCATCTTTCAAAGCAATTACAGGATTCACATTCGCGGCCTGTAATGCAGGTACTAAACCCGTCAAGGCACCTGCAATTATCAACATCACTAAAGCGCCAATACTCACTTGCATATCAATTTGCGGATTCGTAAAAAATTGGACATCTGTACCTGCTGCTAATTTCATTAGGTAAACAACACCAATACTCACCACCAATCCAATATACCCTGCCAAAGTGGTAATAAATACAGATTCTAGTAAAATCATACTGACAATAGAACGAGGCGTCGCCCCTAATGCTTTTCGAATACCAATTTCCTTAGTTCTATCTTTTACTACAATCAACATAATATTACCGACACCAATAATCCCAAATAACAAACTACCAATACCCACAAACCAGATTAGAAAATTAATGCCATTAAAAAGCCCCATGATTTCTTTCATCTCTTCTTCAATGTTATCCGTTCCTACACCTCTTGGGTCTTCGGGATGTATTCTTTTTCGTTTTTTTAGGAGCGTTTTAATTCGTTCTTCTGCTATCGCCACGGGATAATCTGTATTAATTGTGCAGACAAACCAACCTATTTTACCATGTCGGTTGGTTACTTGTTGGGCAGTAGTTAAAGGCATAAAAATGGACTTATTATCTTCCGTTGCATTTTCGCCTTTACGGTCAGAAGCAACCATACCAACCACCATATAATCTACGCCTTGAATCTTAACAAATTCACCAATTGGAGAAATAGCTTCTTCTCCCTTTCCAAAGAGTTGCTCTTGGACTGATTTTCCAATCACCACTATTTTTCGATTTTCCGCCATATCTCTTTCATTGATAAATCGACCTTTCGTTAAGTCAAAAGCATCAATTTTCAACATATTAGGCGTATCCCCACGCACCTCAAACGCTTCTCGTTTATCCTTATAAGCCACTTCTCCAGAAGGTAAACCCAATCGACAAGAAACGTATTCCAATTTATTTCCCAAATCATTTTCAATAGCTGTAATATCCTCATTCGTAATCCAATTAAACCTGCCAGCCTGTAAGCCGTCATAAGCCATGGTCGTCGGATTCGTCCAAACGTACATCGCATTCCGAGCATGTCCGCCCATCATGGAAAAGACCCCATTTTGGAATCCAGTACCAGCACCCATCAAAACCACCAACATAAAGATGCCCCAAAAGACGCCCAAGGCAGTCAAAAAAGTACGCAATTTATTTTTACTAATCGTATTAAATATTTCTTGCCACTTATCGTAATCAAACATTAGTAATTTTCAATTTTCAATTTTCAATTTTCAATTTTCAAACATGATTAGAAGTAGTTTGAGCATTGAGAACTGAAAGTTGATATTTTTAAATTATTTAGCTTTTCATCGCTACTACAGGGTTGACTCTAGCTGCTTGCAAAGCGGGCACTAGTCCTGCCAAAGTGCCACAAACAACCAAGAAAATTAATGCCATCATGACACTAAAAAAATCAACTTCTGGATTATAGAAAAATTCTAAATCATCAATTTCATAGGTTCTCATTAAATAATCAACGCCATAAATAATAGAAAATCCCATGATTAAGCCGAGATAACCTGCTATGGCTGTTAGGAAAATGGATTCTTGCATAATCATGCTCACTATTGACCAAGGAGTTGCTCCTAAGGCTTTCCGTATCCCTATTTCTTTAGTTCTATCTTTTACCGTAATCAACATAATATTGCTGACCCCAACGACCCCAGCTATAATACTTCCTATCCCTACAAACCAAATAAAAAAGGAGAAACCTGAGAAAATCATCTTAAACTCTTGATAGCTTTCGATATTATTATGAATGCCAACAGCTTGCCTATCTTCTGGGTCGAAATGATTAACGGCAGCTAACTCTCGTCGGACATTATCTGCTATAGCATTTGCCCCATCTACGGTTTCATCTGTTACGGTAATCACCATCCCATGCACTCTATCTTCTTTATCGAATACGCTTTGAGCAGTTGCCAAAGGCATATAAATATATTCTCTTTCCCTTTTGCTACTAGCATCCGTAAACACCCCTACAATTTGAAATTTAGTTCCGTTAATTTTCACATATTCTCCTAGTGCTATTTTAGCTTCCCCAAATAATTTATCTTTTGCTATATCTCCTATAATCGCCACTTTCCGCTTTTGTTTCATATCTACCTCATTGATATAGCGGCCTTTAGTCATTTTAGAATATTCAATCTTCTGATATTCAGGCTCAACTGCTCTCATTCTAAAATTAAGCGCTTTGCCATTATATGCTGTCATGTATCGGCTAGAAGGAAAATAGCGGCCACTCATATATTCCACTCCTTCTACATTGTTTTTTATTGCTTTGAGGTCTTCGTTATGAAATTTAATCCGACGCCCTGCTTTATAGCCTTTATAAGGTTTAGAGGTCCTGGACGTCCAAACAAAAAGACTATTAATCGCATCATCCGCAAAATCTCTTTCAGCACTATTCCGCAAACCATTTCCTGCGCCTAGCAAAATAACCAACATAAAAATACCCCACCAAACAGCTAAGGCAGTCGCAAAAGTCCGTAACTTATGCCGTTTTAGAGAATCAAATATTTCTTGCCATTTATCGTAATCAAACATGGGCAATTTTCAATTTAAAATTTTCAAGTAACAATTTTCAAAAGATACTCGTTTTTTGAAAATTGAAAATTGAAAATTGGTAATTTTAAATTATTTACTATTCTATGTTACCATCTTTTAGGCGAATAACTCGCTTAGTCATATCCGCAATATCTTCTTCGTGGGTGACAATAATAACGGTAATTCCTTGGTCGTTCACCCGTTTAAAAATATCCATTACATCATGAGAAGTCTGGGTGTCCAATGCACCTGTAGGTTCATCCGCTAGAATAACTTTGGGTTCAGAAATCAAGGCTCTGGCAATTGCTACTCTTTGCTGTTGACCACCAGACATTTGGGTCGGTAAATGGTCTGCCCATTCTTTTAACCCAACCATTTCTAAGTATTCCAAGGCTTTAGCTTGCCGTTCTTTGCGAGGGATTTTTTTATAATAAAGTGGCAATGCCACGTTCTCTTTGGCAGACTTAAAAGGTAATAAATTAAAGGATTGGAAAACAAAACCAAGAAATTGGTTTCGGTATTGAGCCGCTTGAGTTTGGCTCAAATCTTTCATCAACACATCGTCTAGGGTATATTCTCCGGTATCGTATTCATCCAATAAACACAGAATGTTGAGCAAGGTCGATTTCCCGGACCCCGAAGAGCCCATAATGGATACAAAATCTCCTTTCTCGATGTGCAAATCAATGCCCTTTAGGACTTCTAAATTAGTAAATTCCGTTTTATAAGACTTACGGATGCCTTTCAGATGAATCATTATTTTAGTCGGGTTTTATAGTGTCATTATTAACATACAATAGAGCGTCAGCTAAAAAACTGATAAATGGTTAGTCGAACGTGTCGGACACCTTTGGAGGTGTCCGACACGTGATTATCAATTTTCAATTTGACTATCTAAAAGTTAGTTACGATGAACCAGAAAGTAAAATGGTTCAGTATTCCTAAGTCAGGCGATAAAATAAGTTAGGCCATTTTGATTTTAGTTTAATCCATCAAAATATCGACCAAAGAGAGATTTTTGATGGATTAAACTAAAAGTTCAAAGAAAATGATCTAGGTTATTTTCGCCCAATTACTAATGTAATTGATTCCACTAAATTTGTTTTAACGTTCATCGTAGACTCACTATCTATTCACAAGGACAACTGATATTGGTAAGCGTTGTAATTGAGTTAACAAAAAACGAGGAAAATTGATGAATCTAGTAAAAAGTTGGATGAATGACATTATTCTATAGATAGAATGCCGATTAATTCAATGTAGGTTGGAAAACTAGGTGTTGACTAAATATATTTTTATTTTAAATTCATTTTTTTACCTATAATTTTTTTTTATCTATAACTTTTTTTTAATTTGTGCAAAATTTACTAAACAGTTTTGTTATTATTATTATTAATAGTTAAAATAATCGTTTTTTTTAGTAAAAAATAAGACTTCTAAACACCAAACCCGATATAATTAACCAGAGTGAAAATCAATAAACGTTACTTATTTTCCTCTTCTCTTTTCTCTCAATAAAACAATTTCACATACGATATAAATCTTATATAGGATTAAGTTCCATTGATATGTGTATGGTTTACTTATGTGACAATCAATATATTTTATTTTATTTGTTATTTAATCCTTTTAATTAATGAAAATAACAGTACCAACAATTAAAGCAATAATTATGCAAAACCTTACAAGACTAAGTTTTTTATTGAGTCTACTACTGCTTCCATTATTTGGAATGGCACAAGACTCAAGAACAGTGGATTTAGATGTCCCCTCCATTAAAGATTGGTTAGCCAATGCACCTAATGAAAATTCTGCTGCCGCCGCCAATACCGCCATCGTCATAGATTTACCACTGGTAAATGGCGAAAATATTAGTGTAAAAGTTCTGGAATCTCCTATGCTTTCTAATAGTAAAAGTGGTATTCGAACTTATTCCTTCATCGGATTTGAAGACCCTAGTTATTCAGGTCGTTTGATGGTATCCGATAGAGGGATAGATGCCCACATGTTTACACCTGATGGACGTTTTTTAATTCAGCCTGTCACGCTTGGAGCCGCTGCTCACCAAATTAGCTTTATGACGGGTGAGTATCCGCACTTAGCCAACGATGCTCAACGTCCAGATGGATATGTTCATCAACATCAAGGAGAAGAGACAGCACATCAGCACGAGGCTGCTGGAAGAAATATCGCTTCAACTCCTTATGCAATAGGTGCCCAACTAAGAAAGTTTAGAATGCATGTTATTGCAGATAAAGAATATAGTACTGCTGCAACGAGTAAAGCAAATCCTACTAGAGCAGACGTATTTGCTGCTATTACAGCGGCAGTTAATAGCATGAATGCTTTCTACGTAAAGGAAATGTCTGTTATGCTAACCCTAGATGAATCTATACAAACCATTTACCTTACTGAAAACCCGGCTGGTTTCTCTACAGGGAGTCCTCAATGGCATGTTGAATCACTCGTACATCATAAAGCGTTAGAGACGACTAATAATAATCCACCAGATGATAATGCTACTGTTGTTCCAAGGAATAGTTATGATGTTGGGCATTTATTCTCTGGTCGTGTTGCCTCAGGTTCAGGTGGTGGTGGTGTTGCATTTGTAGGTGTGGTATGCGCCAATACAGAGCAAAGTGGTGGTCCTTTAAAAGCAGGAGGTGGATCTGGTGTTCCTGACCCAAAAGGATCTGGTTGGATAGATTTATTGTCCCATGAATTTACGCATCAGTTTAGTGCAGATCACACGTGGTCTGCTAATTCTGGAGCCTGTACACCTGACCAATTTAGTGCTGGTGGAGTCTCCGCTTATGAGCCAGGTGGCGGGTCTACTATTGTATCCTATGCTGATATTTGTGGAGTAGATAATATTCCAAATCGAGGAAACACTAGCTATTATCATACAAACTCAATCAAACAAGTAGATGACTATATCAAAAGTAGCTCTGTTACTTGTGAAACGACTGAAGCATCAGGTAATCAAGTTCCAGCTCCTAATGGCGCAGTATCAGGTTGTACCCCCAATTACACCATTCCAATAAGAACACCGTTTTATATTAAGGGATCTGCTACGGATGGAAATGACCCAGCAAGTCAATTGACTTACACATGGGAACAATATAATAACGCTTCCAGTCAATTTGATCCTATTGATGGTCCTACCATGAAAAATGGTAATAATCTATTTCCAATCATCAGGTCTTTTGCACCAACGAATGATGCTGGTCGTACTATACCACAAACGAGTACAATTTTATCTGGAAATTATAACGGAGATACGCAAAATGCCGCTACTTTAACTCAAACTAACTGGCAAGGAGAATTATTACCAGAAGTAACAGGAAATATAACGATGAGAATGACAGTTAGAGATAATAATGCAACTGCTGGAGGTGTAGAGTTTGCAGATGTAGATATTACTGTTGCTGGTTCTGTGCCTTTTAGTGTGACTGCCCCAAATACAGCTACTTCTGTCACCGCAGGGAACGATATGACTATTACTTGGGAACGTGCTGGTACACATACAGGACTATTTAATCATACTAATGTAACTATTAAATTATCTGTAGATGGAGGTATGACATTTCCTATTACTTTAGCTAATGTGGCTAACAGTGGTTCTGCAGATGTAACTATCCCTACAGGTGTCTTTGCTACTACTACCGCTCGAATCAGGGTAGAAGCAGGTACAGAATGTTTTTACTTTTTCGATATTAATAACGCTAATTTTACCATTAACAACCCTCCTTGTCAGAATAATAGCACTACTTTTTCAGGAAGTGGTGATGTTACAGCAGATGCTGGTGATAATAGTTTAAATTTATCTTTAAGTCCACAATATGGTAGTACTATAAATAATTTTACAGGAACTATTAGCAACACTGATCCAACTAGTAACTTACCGTTTTTAAATAATACACCTGCTGTTTGTGCTGTTGTAGGAAATGTAGTTAACTACGATGTTTTTACTTTCTATACAGACACAGAGGCAAGTCATACTTTTAGTTTAAATGGTGATTTTGGTTTATTAATGAATCTTTACGAAGGTGCTTTTAACACGATTAATCTTTGTAGTGGGCATATAGGAAGTTCTGCTACTAGACCAAGTGGTTCTGGAAATATTAGTCTAGACAATAGTTCAGGTGGAATGACTATTTCAGCAAGTTTAAAAACTAATACATTGTACACCTTAGTTGTATCTAATTTTACTGCTACTTTCCCAACTCCTCCTAATAGTTATACAGTAACAGTTACAGGAGGTAGCTTAGCTGATGGCAAACTAGCTCCTACAAACTATACTTTTACGTATGTAGCAATCAATTCTAGTGGAATCATTAGCAAAATTGATGCAGGAGCAGACTTTACCACTTTATCTGGCGGAGGAGAAATGTATACAGTATCTGGCTATTCTGTATTAAATGCAGATTTAACTAAGTTTAATGCACTAGAAGGACAAAGTTCCACCAATTTGAGCAATGGAGCTTACTGTGCTGGAGTTAGTAGTAATAGTATCAAATTAACAGTTACTGGAGAAGATGACCCATGCGCAAACACAAGTGAAAAAACAATCACCGCTGCAGATATAGCGTCTGCAAGTGTAGATACGATCAGCAATGGTGGTGCAATCACAACTAGCGGAACAGTAGCAGTGGCTTCAGGTCGTAGTCTTGCCTTATTATCAAATACTGCTATAACGCTAGCCCCAGGGTTTGATGCGCAAGCGGGCAGTGGTTTTCTAGCAAAAATAGGTTGTGCAAAACCTGCTTCTGCACAAGAAGAAGAACCAGTTATGACCGTATATAGATACAGTCCTGAAACAGAAGAAGTAGTCGCTATAGAAACTAAACCAACAATAGCAACTGCTGCTACTACTGCTTTAGGAACACCATCTCTTAGCAAATTAGATTTAAACATAGCGCCTAACCCTGCTAGAGATTTCACTAATTTAACCTTTAGTTTGTCAAAGCCATCTCAAGTAAACATGACTATTTACGATATGAGTGGCAGAGCCGTAGAGTCTATGATTCAAGGACAAGCAATGAGTGCAGGTTGGCATCAAGTACAATACACGCCACAATCCATTAAAGGTGGAATGTATTATGTAGTCTTACAAGCAGATAAAGAAGTAGTGACCAAAAAAATGATTTTAGTACGATAATAATAAATAATTGGTAACTTGTAATGAGTTGACCAAGACATTAATTTAAAGCCCAATAAAGTTCACTTTTACAACGTGAATTTTATTGGGCTTTTTTGTTTCTCTCTCCTTTTAAGTTTTTGTCGCAGAAAGAACAAATTAAAATAAAAACATATCAGCCAATTAATTATATTTGTGAGCAATTCTTACATAAATCTCCTATAACAAAAAACGGGCGCATCTCAAATTGTCGTTCGTACCTTATACCTCTGGTCTGAATAGGTATGCTAAGGCTACTCAGACCAGAGGTCTAAGCTACTTTTAAGATTCAATTAATTTTAATGCGACATTTTGAGATGCACCCAAAAAACATTATTCATCTCGCTTAATAAGCAACAGTGCTGCTTATTAAGCGAGATGCTAATCCTTCCGAGCGTTAAAATTCATCATTCACCTCAATCTACCATAGATTGGCAGTCCAAATTTTGTTTTATGAAAAAAATAGTATTATGCTCTATTTATTGTCTCCTTATTATCAATGGTTATAGTCAAAATAATAATTCCTTTTGGGAAGATGCTAAACCTGCAAACATGCGTAATCAAACAGATACACGTTGGATTACCCCACAAAAATATCGGACACTCCAATTAGACAAAATCGGTTTTGAAGAAGTACTACTTAGTGCGCCGAATCCTAATAGTCGAAATAAGGAAGCGTTGACTATTGCCATTCCTATGCCAGATGGAAGTAGTCAACGTTTTGCCATCAACACTACCCCGACTTTACATCCAGAATTAGCTGCAAAATATCCTGCCATTCAAACTTATTCTGGCAAAGGGCTTAGTGACCCTACGGCAACTATTCATTTGGATATGACGCCACAGGGATTTCATGGGATGATTCTATCACCCAATGGAACGGTATTCATAGACCCTTACTATAGCAATAGAGATGATTTCTATATTGCTTATTATAAAAAAGATTTTGTTCCTACAGATATTCCTTCTTTATCTTGTGAAGTTAGAACAGGTAATGCGACAGATAATTTAGTTCAGGACGAATCTATTAAAAAAGAAAAAACCGTACAGTTGGGGCAAGCGAGAATGGCGACCATCAATATGCGAACTTATCGAATTGCCATTGGTACGAATGGACCTTATACTGCCTTTCATGGTGGTACCGTACAGAGTGGTCTAGCCGCAGTTACAACGGCTATTAATCGAGTCAAAGGTGTATATGAAGATGAATTAGCGGTCAGTTTCCAATTGGTTGCCGATAATGATAAAGTTATTTTTACCAATGCTAACGACCCTTACAGTAATAATTCTAATTCTCTTAATGAAAATACAGGCGTACTAAATAATGCCATCGGTAATGCCAATTATGATATAGGTCATGTATTTACTACAGGCAGTGGTGGTTTAGCAGGGCTTGGTGTTATATGTTCTAGTCAAAAAGCAGAAGGTACAACAGGTTTAGACCAACCTACAGGTGACCCATTTCATATTGATTTTGTTGCCCATGAAATTGGACATCAATTTGGAGGCAATCACACGTTTAATGGAGATAGTGGCAGTTGTTCAGGAGGTAATAGAAATGGAAGTACCGCTTATGAACCAGGTAGTGGGTCTACTATTCAAGCTTATGCAGGAATTTGTGGGAATGACAATTTACAAAATAATAGTGACCCTTATTTTCATTTAGTTAGTTTAAATGAAATGCGAGCACATGTCACGCAAGAATCTGGTGCTAATTGTGGTACTTTAGGGAGTCAAAATAATACAACGCCAGTAGCCAATGCCAATGCAGAAAACATTAATGAAAAAAGCATTCCAGCCAATACGCCTTTTGAGTTAACGGGGTCGGCAACCGATGCAAATGGAGATAATTTAACCTATAATTGGGAACAATGGAATTTAGGTGCGCAAAGTGATATAGATTCACCCGCTTCAGGCGCACCACTTTTTCGGTCTTTTGAACCTACAACTAATCCAACAAGAATCTTCCCAAAACTAGAAAACGTATTGAGTAATGTTCTCGTTTCAAAAGGAGAAATTATACCAAGTGGAAATAGAACCCTCAATTTCCAATTTATTGCTAGAGATGATAATACAGCAGGTGGTTTTGGTGCAGATATGATTGAATTAACAGTAGTTGGTGGTACAGGGCCGTTTAAAATAAATTCACCAAATACAGCTACAACTTTAAGTGGTACAACCACCGTAACTTGGGATGTAGCAGGCACTAATAATAGTCCTATCAACTGTAGTCAAGTCGATATTTTCTTATCTGTAGATGGTGGACAAACTTTTCCGCAACAAGTAGCCAACGATATAAATAATAATGGTTCTGCTAGCATTACTTTACCAAATATTAATTCAACAACTGCACGGTTAAAAATCAAATGTGCTGATAATGTTTTTTTAGATATAAATGATGCTAATTTTACAATAACACCTTCTGGTAATGACCCTTGCACAATTACTGATTTAGCTGCAGGTACCACTTCAGCATGTAATTCAACAACTAACACGTATACACAAGAGATTACAGTCACTTATAGTGATGCACCAACGACAGGAAATTTAGTGGTTAACAATCAAAGTTTTGCGATTACTAGCAGTCCACAAACGATTACCTTGACCAACTTGAATTCAGATGGAAACATGGTCAATGTAACCGCTAATTTTTCGACCAACACTGTTTGTAGCCGTACAGAAAACAACTTATTTCAAGCGCCTAGTTCCTGTGCGCCAATTTGTGGGATAACAAATATAGCTGCGGGGACTCAAACAGCTTGTAATGCTAGTAATAATACTTATACACAGGAGGTTACAGTCACTTATGTTAATCCTCCTTCTACAGGAAATCTAGTCGTCAATAATCAAACTTTTACGATTTCTAGTAGTCCTCAAACAGTTACGTTAACAAACTTAACTGCTGATGGAAATATGGTAAATATAATAGCTTCTTTCTCTGCTAATTCAGCGTGTACTTTAACTAATAATAATTTATTTACAGCATCAGCGTCTTGTGTTGTAAACGAATGTCAGGATTATGCAGCAAGTGATGTTCCCAAAAACATCCCTAGTGAAGGCAATATAAGTTCTACTATCAATATTACTCAATCAGGAACCGTCAAATCAGTCAGTATTAAAAATTTAAAAGGGGCTCATGATTCTTTTGATGACCTTGATATTAGCTTAACAAGCCCAGATGGAACAACTGTACTCCTCATCTCTGAGGCATTCTTAGATAGTGGAAGTAGTTTTGATTTTAATATCGCAGATGGAGGTTCAGATCCATTTTTTGATATCGAAAATGGAAACACTTATGCACCGAGCAGCAGTTTGAGTGCTTTTATGGACAAATCTGCTACTGGCAACTGGTCTTTAACAATTCAAGATTTCTTTGGATTTGGTAGTGGTAGTCTAACAGGTTGGACATTAGAATTATGTATAGAAACATCAAATACAACAGACCCATGTAGTATTACTACGCTACCAGTCAACGATAATCCAATTCCCACAGGCACTTACGTTTCTGGCGGCACCATTACTTCTACTGGAACAGTTGCCAATAATACAACGGTTGCGTTTAAAGCACCAACCTCTATTACTTTAAGCGCTGGTTTTACAGCAGCAACAGGAAGTAGTTTTACAGCTCAAATAGAAAACTGTGTTAGTAGTTTCGGCTCAGAATCAATCGCTACTGCAAATAAAATAACACCTCCTGCTATTACAAAAAATATAGACAAAAAGGCACTTCCCTTATCTCAAACAAACCTAGAAGTATATCCAAATCCCTTCAAAAATCAGACGCAAATTAATTACCATTTATCATCCCCCACCCATTTATCTATTCAGCTAATGGACATCAATGGTCGATTAATCCAACAAGTACTTCCTATATCTTTTCAGTCAAGTGGAAGTTATCAATTAGGATTACAAGCATCCGATTTGAATACAGGAGTCTATTTCCTTCAATTACAAACTAATGATGGGGTTTTAACTAAAAAACTAATTATTCAACGGTAAATATTATAGTACCTAATATGAAACAGGGCAGCTGTTTTCTACAGTTGCCCTGCTTCCTTACCCACAGATGGAACTATTTTTCTATTAATAAATACAAATCTTATTACTTTTAACGAATGGCTAAAACGACAATCTACCTAATTAGACATGGCGAGGCTGCCCAAGCATGGGATGAAGCCCCCGACCCAATTTTAAGCAAAAATGGCATCCAACAAGCTCAAAATTTAGCTAAAAAATATGTACCTATTTTAAAAAAATCAGATTTTCAATTATTAAGTAGCCCATTAGCAAGAGCGCAACAAACAGCAACACCTTTTCAAGAAGCGCTAAGTAGTCGAATAATTATCAATACAAATTTTGCAGAAATTCCTTCTCCCGGTATTGCCCTTGCTGACAGACGAAATTGGTTAAAGGCCTTATTTGGTAAAACTATTGCTGAGCTAGAAAAACCACAACTAGAATGGCGCAATACTATAATTCAAGGCGTTCAATCTATAGAAAAAAACACCTTAATTTTCTCCCATTTCATGACCATTAATGCGATTATAGGATGGATAACTAACAATAAGCACGTAGTCAATTATTACCCCAATTATTGTTCAATTACGCAAATTGAAAAGGTAGAAAATCAATTTATCATTAAAGAATTAGGAGAGGAATTAACAACGATTGTTCAATAGACTTGTTACTCTTTAATAAATACTCCTCTGAAAATGTCTTTTCTCGCTATTTTGACTAAAAAAATGAGGCTGTAGCGGGGCTATGCACTAATTTTTTAAGCCAAACTATCAAGAAAATCCAAATTTCATAGAAGCACTTCTCAAAGAGTAACAAGGCTAATAAAATCATACCATTATTAAAGCCTTGAAAAGGCGACATATCGTAACATGGGGGGCAAATCCCATGGCTACTGATCGAATACACTTAGTCTTCAAAGCCCTGAATGGGCGACATAAAAAACGAAATTTATGTCGCCCATTCAGGGCTTTTGGGTTTCACCTTTATATTTAGACCTCCAAGGTTTTGAAAACCTTATAGATCTCTCTATACGAAAATTTTTAGAACAAGCACTAATAAGCACAATTTGTTTTTAAAAATAATTGTTTTTATTTTAAAAACACATATTGTTTATTTTAATCATGAGTTCTCGTCGAAAAAATTCGCCTTTAGCTTTATTTTTAAGTACTTTTGCAATAGGACGAAGCAAGAATTTTAATTTCCAATTTTTTAGGTATCTTTCTTGCTAGAATAGAACTAATGAGAATGGTAGTGTTTTAATAAAAAGTCTGAGGTTAAAGATCTTACACAATCAACAGCCATCAAAAGGATTTTTTATTCAATTTAACAACTACTACATAACTACACCAGCGATTTTACGAATTAGGATGGCCCAATTGAAATAGTATAGCGCCACACCTATGTAGAAAATCTGAACATTTAATCTTTTAAATGGCTACAAAAAAAAAAAAAAAAAAGGCACCACCACCAAAAAGGACCTTTAAATTCGATGTCATAGATGAACGAATTCCAAAAATTTTGGGTATATTTTGTTGGTTCATCGCTTTTTATCTCTTCATTGCTTTTACCTCGTATCTATTTACTTGGCAAGAGGACCAAGACCGAGTCTTACGGTTCTCTTGGTCACTATTCACGCAGAGTGATTTGCAGATGGCGAATTGGTTAGGTCGATTGGGCGCAATTATCTCTAATATGTTCTTCTATTGGGGGTTTGGTATCCCTTCTTTTATTTTCATTTTCCTGATGTATAACGCAGGAAAAGCATTGATTAAAAATATTCCACTTACTAGATTCTATAGTACTTTCAAATATTCCGTAGTCATTTTATTGTTATTATCCGTCTTATTTGAGTTTGCGATGCCTGAGTCTCAATTTCCGTGGGGTGGCGCATTTGGAGAAGGTATTAATTCATTCTTAGTTGGATTGGTAGGAACAGCAGGAATGCTAGTCATTTTCCTATTTGCTATTTTTGGAATGATTACTTGGATGTTTAATCCAAATTATAATGAACTAACCTATGAAAAAGTCGTCTATGAAATCAAATTATATGCTAAAGAAGTAATGAATAGGGACGTTAGAAGACGTTCAGGCATTGACCCTTCTGAAGCAACTTTAGAACCTGCGGTTGGATTGAGGCCAAAAAAAGGAAAACCAGACTTTACTAAACCAAAATCAAATAATAAAGAACAACCTCCTAGAGATGGTAAAAAAACAGCATTGGATACCCCTAAAGTACCAACGCTGAAACCAGGAGAATCCGTTCAACAAGGCAGTCAATTAGCTTTTGGCTTAAAAGATAAAAAACGGCAAAAGCCAGCTTCTCTAACTACTGATTCAGCATTAGAGATTAGAATGCCAACTACGCCCACTCCAACGCCCCAACCAGAAGCAGTGGTACCAAAAAAAACATTGCTAAAAGACCCTGAGATTAATCCCAATGCGGTCCCTAAGCCTATTCTTTCGGTTGAGAAAGAGAATAAGCAGCATTTAGAGCCTTATGACCCTACGTTAGATTTATCTTCTTATGAAAATCCAGTCCTTGCCTTATTAAAGGATTATGAGGACCAGAAAATAGAAATTGACAGAGCGGAATTAGAACAGAATAAAGACCAAATTATAGAAACTTTACTTAATTATAAAATTGAGATTACAAAGATTCGGGCAACGGTCGGACCAACTGTCACGCTTTATGAAATAGTTCCTGCACCTGGCGTAAGGATTTCTAAGATTAAGAACCTAGAAGATGATATTGCATTAAGTTTATCCGCTTTAGGTATACGGATTATTGCGCCTATTCCTGGTCGAGGTACGATTGGTATTGAAGTACCGAATAAGAAAAAACAAATCGTTTCCTTAAAAGAGGTTTTAATTTCAGAAAAGTTTAAGCGGGCAAAAATGGATTTGCCAATTGCGCTTGGTAAAACCATTAATAACGAAGTATTCGTGGCAGATTTAGCCAAGATGCCTCACTTGTTAGTAGCGGGAGCAACTGGACAAGGTAAATCTGTTGGTATCAATACCATCATCAATTCTTTGTTATATAAAAAGCACCCTTCTCAGGTAAAATTAGTTTTGGTTGACCCTAAAAAGGTGGAATTATTCCCTTATTCTAAATTAGAAAATCATTTTCTAGCCTATTTGCCGAATCAGGATGAACCGATTACAACGGAGACGAATAAAGTAGTACATACCTTAAATTCGCTGTGTATTGAGATGGACCAGCGATACGATTTATTGAAAAAAGCACATGCTAGAAATATTCGAGAATACAATGATAAATTTGTTAATCGACGATTGAATCCAGAAAAAGGACATCGCTTCTTACCTTTTATCGTCCTAATCATTGATGAATTTGCTGATTTAATTATGACCGCTGGTAAAGAAATAGAATTACCGATTGGTCGATTGGCACAGTTAGCACGGGCGATTGGGATTCACTTAATTATTGCCACACAAAGACCATCGGTGAATATTATTACTGGGGTTATTAAAGCGAATTTCCCTGCGAGATTAGCTTTTAAAGTAACTTCAAAGATTGACTCTAGAACCATTCTAGATGGCGGCGGTGCAGACCAATTAATTGGTCGAGGAGATATGCTATTATCCGTTGGCGGAGATACCATTCGATTGCAATGTGCTTTTGTAGATACGCCAGAAGTAGAAAGAGTCATTGATTTCATTGCCAGTCAACAGGGTTATCCTGTCCCTCACTTTTTACCAGAATTCCATGGAGATGATGAAGACCATGCAAAACCTGGTCAATTCAAATTATCAGAATTAGATGATTTATTTGAAGATGGCGCTCGTTTGGTCGTTTCCAATCAACATGGGTCTACTTCTATGATACAAAGACGTTTAAAATTGGGGTATAATAGAGCAGGTAGAATTATGGACCAAATGGAACAATTAGGCATTGTTGGCCCTAGTGAAGGTAGTAAACCTAGAGAAGTATTAATGTATGACGAACGAGAATTAGAAAAGTTTTTGGAGAGTATTAAGAGTAAACGGCAAAAGTAGTTGTCGGTTGCCAGTTCAGTCTGACCGTTAATGCGCTTCGTAACCACCAAATTTATTTGGTAGGTTCTACACGAATGGGTGGTCAGTGTATTAACATAGAACCAGCCAAATAAATTTGGCGGTTACGTACGATACAAACACCATTTTCAGTCAGCTTGTACTGGCAACTCATAACTACAAAACGAACATTTATGAAAATCATTAGAAATATACGCTTCTTTCTATTGTTCTTATTTTTCCTAGCTATAGGACTTGGTAGCTTTTTCATTAGGTAAGCAATCGGACAAATTTAAATTAACAACTTTATTTTGTGCTATTTGTGTCAAAAAGTACATGTATTTGAGTGTAAATGTAAGTTAAACTCGTAAAAAAAAACGCCATGTCCTCTATGAACTCTGTACCGCTGTGGTGAAAAAAATATTAGTTTATTTTGACTTAGTAACGGTAGAGGTATAACTTGAACAACCTGGCTGTGCCTTTTGTAGCTATACTTCGTTGAAAATACTCGCCATAGCTACGGCTATGTCTGCGTTTTTCGCCTTGCCTAGCTACAAAATTCACTACCCAGGGATGTCCACCTTATTTTTTTATCGTTACTTAGTACTTACTGTGTAAATTTTCCTAAAAAAGTAAGTCATCGACATCAATTTAAGTAATTAATTGTTTAGCTTGAGGAAATTAGGCTATTGCCTAAGTTTTTTAACTAAAATGCCAACATTGAAATTGTATTTGTATGTATGCTTAATCATGCTAGTGGGAATGCCTTGGAGAGGCCTTGCGCAGGAAATAGCTTGTGATAATTCGGTATACCTAACAACTTATAGTGCTTCAGGGAGTAATTTATACCGAATGCAAGTAACGGAGGAGAAAGGAATCCATAATTTAGAAGAAATATTTGTTGATAACCTCTTGTATCGGATTGGCTGTATTGGGTATAGTGTAGTCGATAAAATGATTTATGGGTTAGAATTTAATACCCATGAATTACTTAGGATTAATGCTTTTGGTGAAATTACAAGCCTAGGCGTTCCTGCTGGTTTAGATACTTCTTTAGAATATTATGCAGGAGATGTTTTTCCCAATGGCAGAGCGTTATTTGTTATTGGTAGAGACAAAGACACTCAATTAGACACGGGCTATTATGAAATAGATATTTTTGAATTACAAGCCAGCCCACTAGAATTTGAAGGTAGTGGCAATAAAGTAATTATTCAAGATATGGCGATTAATCCTAGAGATGGTGCCGTTTTTGCCTACGATAATCAGCAAAATAAAATAGTTAATATAGACTTTGGTATCGTTAGTAATTTCTTGTTCCCAGCTTTAGCCGAAGAATTTACCGCTTTATTTTTTGATGAATCTTTTAATTTATATGGTTATGGAGAACGAGGCGGTATGATTAGCCAAAAATTTTATGCAATTAACAAAACCAATAGCGAAGTTACTTTTTTGCGAGATGGGCCATTAGCGATTGATTCGGATGCTTGTGCCTGTCCTTATCGGATGGACTTTTTAAAAAAAATGACGCCCAATAATGCCATTCCCTGTCAAGAGGTCACTATCGAATATTCTTTTGTGAATCAGAGTGGAATGGCTAGAACAGGTCTAAGTATTATTGATACTTTGCCCGATGTTTTAACTATTACAGATATTGATTTGGGTAATGCTTTTAATAAATTTGATGCAGCAATCAATAGTGGAGTAGGTAGCCATATCCTAAATTTATCAAACCTACAGATTTTAGTCGCAGATGTTCATATCATTACAGTTACTGCTGTAGTGAACGTGGATGCCAAAGGAACGTATGAATCTCAAGGCGTTTTAAAAAATTTGCCGCTTGCCTTAAATCCAACTATTATTTCTGATGATTTATTGACTAATGATGTTGACGACCCCAACACCTTTAGTATTATAGATGCGGATGATACAGGCTTTAGAGATAGTATCTCCTATAGTTGCGATAATGAGTCGGCAATTATTTATGCGGCTATTCCTGATGCCAATGCTTTTTTGTGGGGAAATGAATCCACAGATGCTACTTTAGAAGTCACCGAATCTGGACTATATACAGTTGTCATGGAAACGGACTGCTTGACCTATACAGATACCATAGCCGTTAATTTTGACCGAATGATTCCTTTTGTAGATTTAGGGGCGGATTTACTCCAAGTATTAGGAGAACCTTTTGCTTTACCCTTTGAAGCGCATACAGAAGCTATTGTTCAATACCATTGGCAAGCAGCTTTGGGGGCTACTTTTAGTTGTATAGATTGCGCAAGTCCTGCTATTAGCGTTACTGAACCAACCACTATTTCCTTAACTATTACAGATACAGAAGGCTGCCAATTAATAGATGAAATTTTTGTTGAGGTCATTAACGCTAAAAATATTTATGCCCCAACGGTGTTTAGCCCAAATGGAGATGGTATCAATGACATATTTTTTCTGCAAGGCGTTAACGCTAAAATTCTTGTTTTTCAAATCTTTGACCGATGGGGAAATCTAGTTTTTGACCAACGAAATGCGGAAGTTAATCAACTCAGTGATGGTTGGGACGGCCGCCATCAAGGAGCATTTTTGGACTCAGGCGTTTTTATTTGGTCTGCTCAGTTAGCATTCTTGGATGGTACTATGGATAATTTAACAGGACAGGTAACTAATATTAGGCAAAAATAAAAAAGGGCTGATTTCTACAAATCAGCCCCTCCTTTTTTTAATCAGGTATTACTTATCCTAATAAACCACCAAGTCCACCTAACTTATCTTTTAATGCGTCTTTAGCTTTGTCCGCTAGATCACCTGCACCATCAGCAGCATCAGCGCCACCACCCATCAAACCACCTAAAGCACCTTTAGCTGCATCTAATGGATTGCCGCCGCCGCCCATAAGGCCGCCTAATAAACCAGCAGCTCCACCGCCACCACCTAAAACTTTCATCAATCCAGCAGCATTGATACCTTCACCTTCTGAAGCATCATTTGCAGCACCACTAATTTTACCCATAATCATCGGTAAAGCCATGGAAGAAACCGTACTAGCAATGCCAGCAGGAATACCTAATTGACCTGTTAACTTTCCTACAAAATTTTTAGCAATACCTGCAAAAACCATATTTTTCATCATACCTCCTGCTCCGCCGCCACTGCCGCCAGCTAAACCTGCTAAAGCACCCATAGCGCCACCGCCACCTCCTCCGCCAGTCAAGCTAGAAAGCATACCCATAACACCGTCGGTGTCGCCACCAGTCACTGCACCCATGATGCCTTCTTTGATACTTTCTCCAGCTAAAGGTACTGCTTGTTCAGCTTGCCCTAAGTCGATACCTGCTTTTTCTGCAAGTGCACCTGCAACCTGACTTTTCATACCGTCTAATAAACTGTCTAACATAATTGTACAATTTTAATTTGATTGAAAATTTAAATAAATGAACGTAATTTGTTCATTTAGAACTTATTTGGAATTTATCCTTTGGGCTAAAAAATGCCTTTTTTACCTCCAAAAACAAATCCTAAGTAAGCGCTTATTTTTATGACGGAAAATTAAACATTATGGATACATTTTACCTAAAGTAAATATTAATTCTTTAAATTTTAGCATATTAGCTCTACTTTGTCACTTTAAAATAATGTTTGGTTTAGATATGCCAAATTTTAAAAATTTGGCATATCTAGGGTTTTCAAACCAAAGTTAAATTTTATTTTTTAGCTTTTTCAGAACAAAAAAATAATCTAACAAAGTAGAATTAGTCAGGCGATAAAAATAAACTAAAAGCCTAAAAAAATGGTCTAGCGTTTAGTCAAGATTGAAATGTCGATTGGATAAGTCGCTCGTAACCGCCAAATTTATTTGGCTGGTTCAGTCATTAAGTAGAATCAGCCAAATGAATTTGGCGATTACGAATTACCCGTCATTTCAAATAAGACAGACTACTAGGTTTTTTCGCTCAATTACTTAGGACTCATCCACAGATTTGCTCGTCAACCGTTGTTAACCAATCTAAAATGTCGGTTATTATTTGTTTTTTACTATCAGAGACATTTGCCTGACAAATAGTTAAATTGATTAATTGGAAATCATTATTACCTAAAGGAATGCAGATAAAATAATTGGAAGCATTATGAATACTACTCGCATTTTCAAAAGTATAGCAACTCGAATTAATCGTACTAGCTTGATTAATAATTGTGCCTATGCCTTTAAAACTAAGTTCATTAGGACTAGGATTACTAGGCGTAGTTTGATTGGTCACGGAGACATTGAGTAAATTCTCTTTCACTTGACCAAGACTATTTACTGATGTAAAAACATTCGTTGAACTATTGCCAATTTGGGTAAGTCCTTCTTGATTAATTAACCAGAATTTATCGGAACAAGGCGGTACAAAACCACAGGATGGGCTATACTTTCCAAAATAATAATTTGGGTAACTTTCTTTTGGATTAGTTGTTGTATCTTTTTTACAAGCATAACAGAAGATGAAGAGCGAAAATAAAACCCATAAATAACTGTATTTCATAATTTATTTTTGATTTTGAGGTGAGTTACATTATTCTAAGACCAATGAAAAAAGGAAATTGGTTGGGTCAGAGCTACCTTTTAGAAGAATGCCCTTATTTTTTCTACCAAAATTTACACAACATATCTACAGAACTATTATTTTGCAGATTCAAATTTCAGATAAGCTACTGTCTCTAACTGACAATTGGCAACTGGCAACCGACAACTGATTAAATATGACTTACGATAATTTTACAATAAAAGCGCAAGAATGTATTTTAAAAGCGCAAAAAATAGCGGCAGGCTACGAGCAGCAAACTGTTGATACGCCACATTTAATAAAAGGAATATTAGAACAAGCGGAAGATGTTTCTACTTTTCTTTTGGGTAAAATGAATGTTAATTTACCTAAACTAAAAGATGAATTAACCAAGGTTTGTAAAAATTATCCTAGAGTTATTGGTTCAGAAAAACAATATTTGACCAATGATGCGAACCAAGCTTTGGCTAGAGCTAAAAAAGTGTTAAAAGAATTTGGGGATGAATACATTTCGGTAGAATTGATGCTCTTAGGTGTTCTGCAGGGGAAAGGGAAAGGTGGAAATATGCTCAAAGCAATGGGCGCTACAGAAAAGGCATTGAAAGCAGCTATTAAAGAATTGCGTCAAGGCAAAAAAGTAACAGACCCAAGTACAGATAATCAATATAATGCTTTAAGTAAATTTGGGATTAACCTGAATGAAAGAGCAGAAACAGGGAAACTAGACCCGATTATTGGAAGGGATGAAGAAATTCGTCGAGTGCTGCACATTATTTCGAGAAGAAAGAAAAATAATCCAATTTTGATTGGAGAAGCGGGCGTTGGTAAAACAGCGATTGTAGAAGGGATTGCTTGGAGAATTGTCAATCAAGATGTACCAGAAAGTTTGCGGAGTAAAAAAATATTTACCCTCGATATTGCTGGTTTGATTGCTGGGGCAAAATACAAAGGGGAGTTTGAAGAACGCCTGAAAGCAGTTATTAAAGAAGTAACGGATTCTAATGGCGAAATTATTTTATTTATTGATGAAATTCATACCCTAATTGGTGCAGGTGGTGGTGGAGGTGCAATGGATGCTGCCAATATTTTAAAACCTGCTTTGGCGAGAGGAGAATTGCATACAATTGGTGCAACCACTTTAGATGAATACCAGAAGTATTTTGAAAAAGACAAAGCTTTAGTGCGACGTTTTCAAACGGTATTGATTGAAGAACCAAGTGTGGAAGATACCATTTCTATTCTTCGAGGTTTGCAAGAACGATATGAAGTGTATCATAAAATAGAGATTTTAGATGAGGCTTTAATTGCAGCCGCAGAATTATCACACCGATATATTGCAGACCGTCATTTACCAGATAAAGCCATTGATTTAATTGACGAAGCAGCCGCTAAATTGCGCTTGGAACTAGATTCTGTCCCAGAAGAAATTGACGAATGGGATAGAAGAGTACGCCAATTAGAAATTGAAAGGGAAGCCATTAAACGAGAGAATAGCCCGAAGAAAATGAAGGCAATTATCGAACAGATTGCCAATGCTAGAGAAAAATTAGATGGTTTAAGAGCAGCATGGAAAAGCGAAAAAGAAATTGTAGATACTGCTCAAAATATCAAAAAAGAAATTGAGGAATTAGAAATACAAGCCGCTAAAGCAGAAAGAGAAAGTGATTATGAAACGGTCGCCAAAATCCGTTATGGGCAGATTAAGGAAATGGAAATTAAGTTGAAAGTAGCGGAGGAAAGATTAGATAAATTAGCAGATGAAGCTCGATTTACGAATGAAGAAGTAACAGCGAATGATATTGCCGAAGTAGTCGCAAGAGCAACGGGTATTCCTGTGACGAAAATGGTGCAGAGTGAAAAGGATAAATTATTGAAATTAGAAGAAGAAATCGGCCAACGATTGATTGGACAACATGAGGCGGTAAAAGCGGTTTCGGATGCGGTGCGTAGAAGCCGGTCTGGCTTACAAGATGAAGGACGGCCAATTGGTTCGTTTATATTTTTAGGCCCAACGGGCGTTGGTAAAACGGAATTAGCGAAGTCTTTAGCCGTTGTCCTTTTTGATGATGAAAAAGCGATTACTCGAATTGATATGTCCGAGTATCAAGAACGACATTCTGTCTCTCGATTGGTCGGGGCGCCTCCTGGATATGTAGGTTATGATGAAGGTGGACAATTGACGGAAGCAGTACGTAGAAGGCCTTATTCTATTATTTTATTAGATGAAATTGAAAAGGCACACCCTGATACCTTTAATATCCTTTTGCAAGTATTAGACGATGGTCGTTTGACGGATAATAGAGGACGAGTCGCGAACTTTAAAAATACCATTATCATCATGACGTCTAATATGGGCGCAGAAGTGATTTTGGAAAATTTTGAAGATTTGGTAGACGTGGAAGAAGAAGAACACCGTCAAGATATTCTAGCTAATACTAGAGAGGAGGTCTTTAATTTATTGATGGAAAATCTACGTCCAGAATTCCTCAATCGGATTGATGAAAAAATAATGTTCTTGCCGTTGACTTTAGCAGAAATCAAACAGATTTTGAATTTGTTGCTAAGAAAGACGCGAAAAATGCTGAAAAAACAAGAATTGGGCTTAGAAATCAGCGAACCCGCAATGGACTTTTTAGCAGAATTAGGCTATGACCCTCAATTTGGTGCAAGACCGATGAAGCGAGTCTTACAAAAAGAAATCGTTGACCATTTATCTAAATTATTGATTGGGGGCAAATTTGTAGCAGGCGAAACGATTTTTGTAGATTTAGAAGGCGATAATTTATCTTTTAAAAATAAGAAATCTGGAAAGACAGAGGCAAAGGCGGCAATTACTACTAAAAAGAAACCTGCTAAGTCTAAAGCGGATGTAGCTGCGGCTAAGCGGAAAAAACAATTGAAGGAATTGGAGAAAGCGACTAAGGAGGTGCAGGATGCTACGAAGAAGGCTAAGCCGAAGAAGAAGACGGATCCTAAGTAAAGAATTTTAGACAATATAATTATGAAAATAGCTCAATTCTAGATTTTGGATTGGGCTATTTTTGTTTTCCAGCAAGTAATTCTGATATGCTTTTGTAACCATAATAATCAAACAAGAAAATAGGAAAAGCACTCAAAATGGCAACTGTCCCATCAATTGTAATATATTTTTCAAGTTGCTTTAAGAAGACGTCACTTTGAGGGCTATTTTTAGTAGGTAAAACATAATCATTTGCTAGGATAAAATTCATCTTTTTTAAATGCAATTCAATAAGGAGAATCCAAGTGTTTTTTGTGTACTTTTTTAATTGTTTTAATTCATTTTTAGCTTCCGAATTTACAAGTTGTTTGTATCGAATATTCGCTTTGGCAGGTACTTTTAAATCTTTAAAGGAGTTTGATTTAGGAATGTGTTTTAATGCTTCTACCATAGGATAACTGATATACAGTTTTCCTGCGTCCGTTTCTTCATTGAAGAAAGCTAAAATTTCTTTTACTTTTTTATCATCTGCTAAATTATCATGCCCGTCATAGTCGAAAAATAGATAGATTTCAGCGAAGTCATTTCTATTATAATTGGCAAGCGATTGTTCATTTTGTGGAATTTCTTTTAGTAGAGCAAACGTGTCTAAATCTCTATCCTCAGCAATGGTTTTATGAAGTTCATATACATCATTGCAATAGACACATCGAACAATGGTATTGTCTTCATCATTGATAAAATATTTGGTAAGGCTGTCGGTTATTTGTTTTTCTGTTTTCTCGCCCTCGAAAACAAAGAGGATATTATTGGGCATGGAAAGAACCTGCTTTATACATTTTCTCAATATTATGCGCTGCTCTCAATTCTTTGCTGGTGCTTTTAGCTAAAGATTTAATGGATTGTTTATCCATTAAAAAATAGCAATCTGGGCGTAGTAAATCATTGGTTATAATAGAGGTATTATGGGTGGTTAAAATAAATTGTACGCCTGTTTTTTTGAGTTCTTCCACAATTAATGCAGATAATTTGTGATGATAAAAGGCGTCGAATTCATCAAGGAAAAGAAATGTAACTTTTGATTCTCTTAATCTTTGTAGCCAGAAGTAGAATAATAGGAGTGATATTGTGCCTGTTGAAGCTATACTGAAAAAAGGAATCGTTTTCCCATTGAAATTAAATGCAATAGTGTCCTTGTCCGAATGCTTCTCAGCAATTAATTTACATTCAATTCCAGCAGTATTTAAAAATGATTCTAGATTGGAAACATTCCCCTTTTCAATTATATCTTTCTGAGTGCTCCTTGAGCCAACTTCTAACCCTAGATAGACATTTTTTCGTAAAGTTTTGAAAAATAATAACCCTTCAATAAACTCAAAAAAATTAAGAAAAACTCGATTTTCCTCATTCTCATCCAAAATAGAATTATTCTTAATATATTTTAAGACAGATAAATTGTTGTTATTTATAGTCGTTTTTAATGTTTCTGTCCCTTTAAGTTTTGTAATAGCCTGATTGTTGTTTTTTCTATCAATTGATATTAATTTTTTTCCGTTGATGTAAAAAGATTCAGCTATTATAGTTCTAGAATCCGTTTTTTGATAATTATAAATGACTTTATTAGAATCAATTAAAAATTCGTAATGAAACTGAGCAGTATTTGATTGATTTAGTGCATTTAAATAATTAGAATATGGAGCTTCCTCGAATTCTAAATCGGTCAAATGTCCAACAATATCAAAGATAGCCAAACCAAGATTAGATTTACCCACTCCATTTTTACCATAAATAATAGCATGATTAACAATCCCATTTTTTACACTTTCCTTGTTGAATTCATAACCATTGGGGTCTTGTAAATCAAGAACAAATTCCTCATTAAAACCCTTAAAATTTGATACGGAAAATTTAGTTAGCATTATTTTTTAGTTTAAATCTCAAGACAAGATACTATAAAAAAATGATATTGCCGTAATTTTTTTACGGCAAAAATGTTTAAGTTGTTTTTCGTGCAGAAATTAGAGGTCACCCAAAAGCAGATAGCTTCTTACCTTGGCATTACGCCAGAATTTTTAAGCATTATCCGAAATAGAAAAGCGAAATCCTGATTTCTTAATCTACATTAATGGTTTTGAATGGAATCTACTGTTTCTTTGAGATCTTAATAGAAGTCAGAAGTCAGACCGAAAAATGAATTTTCTTGTCAGAAGTCAGACTTATGAGATGGAGAACGTCTCAAATCTGACTTCTGACAGTTTATGTAATAAACGGTCTGATATCTGACTTCTTTGTACACTTAAATATCCACCTTATGTTTATCCTAATCTCAGGCCCTTATAGAAGCGGTACTAACGACGACCCACAAAAAATGCAACAAAATTTAGATAATATGGAAGCGATGGCATTGCCTATCTTTCGGAAAGGGCATGTGCCAATAATAGGGGAATGGTTTGCGCACCCGCTATTAAAATTAGCTGGTTCTACTAAGCCTGGCGATGCGGCTTATGAAGAAATTTCTTATCCAATAGCTCATCGAGTTCTAACGAAATGTGATGCTGTTTTACGGATTGAAGGGGCTTCTAAAGGAGCGGATATTGAAACGGCAAAAGCAAAAAAAATGGGGTTAACTATTTATTACCGTTTAGAAGACATTCCAGATATCAGCTAAAAATGTATTTTTGTGCAAAAAACATAATAGTAAGATAAAAATAAATTTACATTTTTTAGAGTCGAACGATTAGCTAAAACACTTAAAATGAATCGTTTATTTAGCTAATCAGTAAGTTCTCAATCGGTAGCACAGACTTTAGTCTGTTCTGGATATAAGTCTTCAGACTTGTTAAAATTAGAGCAAATATCTTATGCTAACCTAAAGGTCAGCGTCCCAAACAGACTAAAGTCTGTGCTACCAGTTTCTTCATTGAGTACTTAC